>JAXDHC010000202.1:0-5203 GCA_034664705.1 Solirubrobacteraceae bacterium | reverse complement strand
GCGGCGTCGAGCGCAAGGCCCCGCTGCGCCGCTTCTACGGGCAGGCGTCGATCGACGCGCTCGGCGACGGCGTGCGCAACTTCCAGCGCTGGGGCTTCCAGCAGGGCGAGGCGCCGCTCATGGGCGCGCTGCGCAACCAGGAGCCGATCACCCGGCCGCTCGCGCTGGCCATCATCGGGACGATCGGCCCCGAGACGGCGGCGCGCCAGGCCCAGCTCGAGGTCGAGGCGGTCCGGTCGCGCACGCGCTGAGACGAGCACGGCGCGGCGAGTGGTCACCTCGGTGACCCCTGTCCGGGGGCGACCGGCCCGGGTTCGCACGCCGGCGGCGCACACCGGCCGGATGACACCGGGGTGCGGGAACTGCCCCCCATTGCAGCAGCGATGGCTCTGCCCCCGGCGGGCGAACAGGGTCAGTCTGGTGAGGCCGTCCGGGCGCCGCCCGGACCCGAGACGAGCGTCTGACGCCATGGCCCTTCACCAGCACAACGCCCTTTCCGACGCCGACCTCGGCGCCGGCCTCCCGCCGATCGCCCGGCGGCCGGTCGACCTCGGCGCCCCGGCTCCACCGCCGCCCCCGGGCGTGCGCGCCCTGGCCGGCGAGGTCGTGATGGCGCCGCTGCTCGACCTCGATCCCACGCTGGGCGACGGGCTCGCGCCCGCCGTCCGCGAGCAGGTCCGCCAGTGGCTCGTCGTCCGCGTGTGCGAGCTGCCGCGCGGCCGGTGGCCCGGCGGCCTGGACGACCATCCCGAGCTCATGGGGCTGCTCGTCCTCGAAGGCGTGCTCGCGCGCAGCGCCGGCCTCGGCCGGACCGCCTATCCCGAGCTGCTCGGCCCCGGCGCCCTGCTGCGGCCGTGGCAGCCCGACGTCGGCGGCCGGATCGTTCAGGTCGAGGTCGACTGGCACGTCATCGAGCCATGCCGCATCGCGCTGCTCGACCGGCGGCTCATCGCGATCGCCGGGCGCTGGCCGGAGCTCGTCGACGCCCTGCTCAGCCGCGCGCTCGACCGCGCGCGGGCGCTGGACGTCAACATGGCCATCGCCCAGCTCCCGCTGCTCGAGGTCCGGCTGCTCGCCCTGCTCTGGCACCTCGCCGACCGGTGGGGCCGTCCCGTCCCGGGCGGCATGCTCGTCCCGGTGCGCCTGACGCACAGCGTCCTGGGCGCCCTCGTGCTGGGCCGCCGCCCGTCGGTGAGCACGGCCCTGGGCGACCTCGCCGCGCGCGGGGTCGTCTCCCGCCGCGACGACGGCTGGCTGCTGCACGGCGACCCGCCGGCCGGCCTGCACGGCGCCTCTCTCCGCGACGGCGGCGCGCCGAGCGCGCGCTAGGCCGCGGCGGCGCCGGCCTCAGGCGGCGCGGTCGCGCATCCAGCTCGCCAGCGTCGCCGGCAGCTGCGGCGCGGCGGCGGCCTGCGCGAGCAGCGCGTGGTCGACGAGGATCGCGCGGGAGACGAGCCCGATCGTCACGCCATGGTCCGGGCGGTCGGTCACGGAGATCGCGTCGCCGGCGCCCAGCTCGCCCCGACCGACGATCCGCAGGTACGCCCCCGGGCGTCCCGCGGCGGTGAAGCGCCGGACCATCCGCGGGTCGCCGAAGCGCAGACCGAGCTTGAAGCACGGCAGGCGCGGCTGGCAGACCTCGAGCTCGACCGTGGCGATGCGCCAGCGCTCGCCGATCACCGCGCCCGTGACATCCATGCCCTCGACGGTGAGGTTCTCGCCGAACGCTCCCGGCCCCAGCGGCCGGCCCAGCTCGCCCTCCCACCACGCGACGTCCTCCGCCGCGTAGGCGTAGACGGCCTTGTCGGGGCCGCCGTGGACCTGGCGGTCGGCCTGGTCGTCGCCGGCCACGTTGACGCCGGCCACCGCGACGCGCCCCTGGACCGGCGCCTTGCTTATCGCGCTGCGCACGGGGCGGCCGCGGCGCGTGCCGACCTCCGCGGGCCGTCCGACGTTCACCGACAGCACCTGCGCCATGCCCCGATCCTCCCATGGGCGGAGGGGCCCGGTGCGCCGGACTACCCTCATCGCGTGCCCACCATTTGGACCGTCGGCTACGAGCGCCTGCTGCCGCCCGCCCTGGTCGCCGAGCTCGAGGAGGCCGGCGTGCAGCGCGTCATCGACGTGCGCTTCCGGCCGCAGTCGCGGCGCGCCGGGATGTCGAAGACGCGGCTGGCGGCGCTGCTCGCCGAGCACGGCATCGCCTACGAGCACCGCCGCGCGCTCGGCACGCCGGCCGACCTGCGCTGGCTGTTCCACGCCGGTCGCCTGCAGGAGGCGGCCGCCGCGTATCGCGTCCACGTCGAGACCACGGCGCCCGACGCGCTGGACGAGCTCGCCGGCGAGCTCGACGCCGGCCCGCGCACCGCGCTGCTGTGCCTGGAGGCCGAGCCCGAGGGCTGCCACCGGCGCGTCATCACCGACGCGCTGCGCGAGCGCCGCCGGGACCTGCGGGTCGTCGACCTCTAGGAGCGCCGCGCGCGGGCGCGATCCGCACCGGGCCGCCGCGGCGGACGCACGATCAGCCATCATCACGGCATGGCTTCCGTCGAGAACGTCGCCGCAGGCGCCCGTGCCGTCTTCTTCAGCATCGCCTATCCCGATCCGCAGGACGGCTTCCGCGCCCGCGACGCGGGCGACGTCTTCGGGCAGCTCGACGCGCTGTTCCGCGCGTCGCGGGCGATCTCCGACCCGCAGTGGCTCGGCTCGCGGGCCGAGCAGCTGGAGAAGGGCGCCGCCGCCGAGGGCGACGGCGACCCGCTCGTCCCGCCCCCGGCGAAGCCCTCCCAGGAGCCGCGGGTGCGCCGCGTGCACATGGACTGGCGCCACATCGAGGTGGTCGCCGAGCTGCCGTGGGAGTTCATCGTCGGCGGGGGCCTCGTCGGGCTCGTGACCATGGTGGAGGGCGTGGCGACCGTGCCGCCCCGCGTCGCCGTGCAGATCTCGCAGCTCTCCGCCGAGCAGGCCGACTGGAAGGGCCGGCGCACGCCGCCGGAGCTCGAGGTCATCGAGCACCTGACCAGGACCGTGCTCGACAGCGCGCGCATGCGCCCCGCGCACACCCAGATCTACCTCGGCGAGGAAGACGAGTTCGAGGGGTGGACGGCATGAGCGACACGACGACCACCGCGGCCGCGCGACTGGCCCGATGGGGCGTCGGCCTGGAGCTGGGCGAGGTGCCCGCCGGCGTCGCCGACGCCGCCGGCCAGCACATCCTCGACACGCTCGGCTGTGGCCTGGCCGCGCTCGGCATGGGTGAGGGCCTCGCCGGCGCGCGCGTCGCCGCCGCGAGCGGCGGGCGTGCGGAGGCGACGGCGCTGGGCGCGGGCGACCGCGTGCCCGCCGCCGCCGCGGCGCTGGCGAACGGGATGCTCTGCCACGCGCTCGACTTCGACGACACGCACGAGGGCTCGGTCTCGCACATCAGCACGGTCGTGGTCCCCGCCGCGGTCGCGGTGGCCGAGCGCACGGGGGCGTCCGGGGCCGAGCTGCTCGCCGCCGTGCTCGCCGGCAGCGAGGCCGTCGCCCGCATCGGGATGGCGGCGCCCGGGGCGTTCCACGCGCGCGGCTTCCATCCGACCTCCGTGTGCGGCGTCTTCGGCGCGACGCTCGCCGCGGCGCGCCTCATGGGCCTCGACGAGGAGCAGGCGACGCGCGCGCTCGGCCTGGCGGGCAGCCTGGCCTCCGGCGTCTTCGAGTACCTCGCGGACGGCTCCCCGACGAAGCCGCTGCACGCGGGCTGGGCGGCGCAGGCGGGCGTGCAGGCGGCGGCGCTGGCCGAGGCCGGCGCGGCCGGGCCGGCGTCGATCCTCGAAGGCCGCTTCGGCCTCTACGCGACGCACGCCGACGGCCCCGCCGACATCGGGGCGCAGCTCGCCGACCTGGGCGAGCGGTGGGAGACGCCGCAGATCGCGTTCAAGCTCTATCCGGCGTGCCACTTCTCCCACGCCGCGGTCGACGCCGCCGTGGAGGCGGCGGGCGACGCGGCGATCGCGGACATCGAGGAGATCGTCGTGCGCATCCCGCCGGGCGGCGTGCCGATCGTGCTCGAGCCGGCCGCCGCCAAGCGCTCGCCGCGGACGGGCTACGACGCGAAGTTCAGCCTGCCCTGGTGCGTCGCGGCGCGGCTGGCCGACGGGCGCCTGGAGGCCACCAGCTTCGACGACGACCACGTCGGCGACGCCGAGATCCTCGCGCTCGCCGCGCGCGTGCGCCACGAGCCGTGGCCGGACGCCGAGCCGCCGTCGCCGTTCGCCGCCGCCGCCGCGGTGCGGCACCGCGACGGGACGGTCCGCGACGCCGTCCTCGACGCGCCCCGGGGAACCCCCGAGAACCCGCTGGGGACGGCCGGCATCGTCGAGAAGTACACGGCGAACGCGCGGCTTGCCCTCGACGCCGGGGCCGCCGACCGCCTCGCCGGGGCCGTGCTCGACCTCGCCGCCTGCCCGGACGTGCGCGGGCCGTTCGGCGCCCTGGCGGGGGCTCGCGCCGCCGCCGCGGCTGTGTGACGAGCCTCACGCTGACGGGCGGCGCCCGGGATACCTTGAGGTGTGAGGTCGTACGCGGTTTCGAGGCCGGGCCGCCCGGCGGGCAAACCGGGACGCGAGTCCGGCGAGAGCGAGCCGCGTGACGACCGAATCGATCCGGCGCTGCCGCAGGCTCTCCAAGGGCCCACGGGCCGCCGTCACCCACCGGAAGCGAATGGCATGGAGCGCTGCTCCCTGCCGGAAACCGAGGTATCACCATGGCGACGATCAAGAAGGTTCGCAAGCGTCTCGAGCGCGGCCACCTGCTCCAGGGCTGGCGCATGCGCTGGCACATGCAGTAGCCGGCAGCGCTCGCGCATGAGCTCTGCGCACTGAGCGCCCGGGGACCCCGTTCCCGGGCGCCTCGTGTTTAAGGGCCGTACGCGGGGCTCTTGCACCCGCGCGCGCCCGGCGGCGCCATTCTCGCTAGCCTTGGTGGTCCGGCGGATCGCCCACTCGGCCGGGGCGCCCTCGTGGCGCCCAGCCGGGCAACGCGCCGGCCTTCGGGCCGGCGGCCAGTCCCGGTGGTCGGGAGTGTCGACGCCGCCCAGGCATGACACTCACAAGTCCTGGGACGTTAGAAGTACAAGGGCGATCTATGACCGGTCGGCACGGGCGAGCCTCATGGCTCGCCCGGCCCGTTTAAGCGCCCCCGTGCGGCGCGCGACGGCGGCCGC
>JAXDHC010000201.1:0-7282 GCA_034664705.1 Solirubrobacteraceae bacterium | reverse complement strand
TCCTGCGGGCGTTCGTGCGCCACCTCGCCGAGGCCTTCGACGCCGAGCTCGCCTACGTCGCCGAGGCGGTCGACCGGTCGCCCGGCCGGGTGCGCGTCGTCGCGTCGTGGCATCGCGGCGCCGCGCGGCTGCCCCAGGGCACCGAGTACGACGTCACCGGGACCCCGTGCGGGCTGACGAGTGAGCGCGACGTCGTCGCCTTCCCCGACGGCGCGAGCACCCGGTTCGCCGGCGTGGCGCTCATCGCCGGGCACGGCCTGGACGGCTATCTGGCGATCCCGATGCGCGGCGCACGGGGCGCCCACCTCGGCCATGTCGCGGTGATGTCGCGCACGCGCCTGGAGGCCGACGAGGACGAGCTGACGGCCCTGGGGCTGTTCGCGGCGCGCGCCGCGGCCGAGATCGAGCGCCGGCGCCACGAGCTGGCGCTGCGCGAGCGCGAGGCCGAGGTGCTCGCCTCCCGCGCGCGCATGGTCCAGGCCGCCGACGACGAGCGCCGGCGGATCGGCCGCGACCTGCACGACGGGGCTCAGCAGCGCCTGCTCGCACTCGGCCACCTCGCCACCCTGGCGATGCGCCAGCTGCCCGACGCTCCGGCCCAGGCGGCCACGCTGCTCGAGCAGGTCCGCGAGGAGGCGCGCCTCGCGCACACCGAGCTCCGCGAGCTCGCCCGCGGGCTGCATCCGGCCGGACTCTCCGAGCGCGGCCTCGCGGGCGCCCTCGACGCCCTCGCCGGCCGTTCGACGCTGCCCGTGCAGATCGTGGAGGTCCCGGAGCGCCGGCTCCCCGATCCGGTCGCCGTGACCGTCTACTACGTCGTCTCGGAGACGCTGTCCAACGCGATGCGGCACGCCGGGGCCTCGCAGCTGCGCGTGGCCGTCGTGCAGCGCGACCGCGAGATCTTCGTCGAGGTCGTCGACGACGGGTCCGGCGGCGCCGTCGTCGAGGAGGGCGGCGGCCTGGCCGGCCTGGGCGATCGCGTCGCCGCCCTCGGCGGCTCGCTGAGCGTCGAGAGCCCGCCCGGCGGTGGGACGCGGCTGACGGCGACCATCCCGCTCGCGCCCTGGCGCTCGGCCAGCGAGCCCTTCCTCGAGTTCGGCTACGAGGGCGACGGCGGGCTCGGCGAGCGGCTCATCGAGCTGGTGCGCAGCGGCCACAAGCGCGTCTCGGTCTGCATCGCGCGCGAGTGGGACCTCGAGGGCGGCCCGCCGCGCGTGGGTCAGCACCTGCCGATCCACGACTCCTCCGGCCACGGCCGCGGGTTCGTCGAGATCGAGCGCGTCGCCGAGCTGCCCTTCGACCAGGTCGGCGAGGACGTCGTCGCGGCCGAGGACGGCCCGTCGACCGTCGAGGAGTGGCGCGCCCGCCACCGCGCCTTCTACGACGGCTGCCGCGACGAGATGGCGTTCCTGCTCGGCGAGCCGGGCTGGCGCCTCACCGACGAGGAGCCGATGATCGTGCTCTTCTACCGCTTCGTCGCGGACCCCGGCGCGCCCGAGCGCCGATCGGTCACCGGGCGACCGGGATCCGCCGGGCGCTGAGCGCACGGCACAATCCCGGCGATGGAGGACCCGATGGAGGTCACCCGCGACGTCGCCGTCCCGCTGCGCGAGATCGCCCTGCGCACGAGCCGCTCGTCGGGACCCGGCGGCCAGCACGCCAACGTCACGGACTCGCGCGTCGAGGCGGTCTTCGACGTCGCCGCGTCGAGCGCGCTGAGCGACGCCCAGCGCGAGCGCGTCCTCTCGCGGTGCGGTCCCGTCGTCCGCGCCGTCGCCCAGGACGCGCGCAGCCAGGCGCGCAACCGCGAGCTCGCGCTCGAGCGGCTGCGCGAGCGGCTCGCCCGGGCGCTGGCCGTCCCGCGCGCGCGGCACGCCACGCGGCCGACGAAGGCCAGCCGGGTCCGCCGCCAGGACGCCAAGCGCCGCCAGGCCCAGCGCAAGCGCGACCGGCGCCGCCCGCCCGGCGACGACTGACGCGCCGCTCAGCGCACGCTGCGCGCCAGGCGCAGGGCGGCGTCGCGCCCGAGGGCGCTCTCGAGGCGGTAGGTGACGCCGTCGCGCTCCCACAGCACCGTGTTGCCGGCGAGGCGCCCCGGGGGCTCGAGCACGTGGTCGCCGGCCACGAAGACGCCGAAGGCGCCGGAGACGTCGACCGGCTCGACGCCAGCGCCGGACCCGAGGAGCTTCTTCACGAGCGCGACGTCGCCCCCGGCGAGCATGGTCAGCAGCGCGCCGGCGCCCTGGCGGGTGCGCGGCAGGCCGCGGCGCGGGCCGTAGAGGAGCGAGACGCCCGCGGTCCGCGGCCGGCGATCGACGTAGACGGCGTCGGGCGCGCCGAGCGCGCGGATGGCCGGCACCGCCACCGGAAGCGGCGACGCGCGCCGGGCGGCGGCGAGCGTCGTGCGCCGCCCGAGGTCCAGCCGGGCTCCGGGCGCCACGGCGGGCAGGCGCTCGACGCGCTGCACGCGCACCGCGCCGACGCCCAGCCAGTCCGCGACGCGCGCGCGCACGCCCGGCGAGGCGGCCAGGAGCGCCGCCGCGGCGAGCAGGGCGACGAGCGCCGCGACGGCGATCGGGCGCAGCGCGGGGGCGCGGAGCAGCAACGGAGCGCGGCGGCGGCGCGACTCGGCGGCGATGCGGGCGCCGACCGGGGTCGCGAGGTCCGGCGTCGGCGGCCATGCCACGTCGTCGCGGAGGGCGGCGAGCCGCTGCTCGACGTCCGTCATCGCGCGAGCGCCTCCTCGCTCGCGCCGCGCTCGAGCTCGGCGCGCATGCGCGCGAGCGCGCGCGAAAGGCGCGACTTCACGGTCCCGCGGCGGCAGCCCAGCACCTCCGCCGTCTCGCGCTCGCCGAGGTCGAGCAGGTAACGGCAGGCGATCACCGCGCGGTCGCGTTCGTCGAGGGCGGTCAGCGCGGCCAGCAGCGCGTCGCGCTCGCCGCCGGCCAGCAGGGCGGCCTCGGGGGACGGAGCCGCGTCCCCCGAGGTCCGATCGGTCGCCGCGCGCAGCGCCAGCCCCGCCCGGCGGCCCGCCGCGCGGCGGCGGTTGCGCGCCTCGTTGGCGACGATGGCCAGCAGCCACGGCCGGAACGGCGCGCCCGCGCGGAACCGCGGCAGGGCGCGCCAGGCCTTGACGAGCGCCTCCTGCGCGGCCTCCTCGGCGTCGGCCGCGGAGCCCGCGAAGAGGCAGGCGGTCCGGAACGCGATGTCCTGGTGTGCGCGCACGAGCGCCTCATACGCGGCGGTGTCGCCGCGGCGCGCCCGCTCGACGAGCGCCGCCTCGCTGGGGGGTGGTCGGCTCACCACCATCGTGTCTACACCGCGCGGCGGTCGGCGGTTCCGACCACGACGCACGGGCCGCGTGCCGCCGGCGTCCGTAGCGGGGCGCCGCACGGCCCGTGCGTCGTGGCGGCGCCGTAGCGGGCGGTGACCGTTGGGGGGGCGGACGGCCACCGCCCTACCACGCCCTGCGGGTCGACGCGCCCCCGCCGCCGGGGCGGGGACGCATCGGCGCTGTGCAGTCCTAGAGGCCGGGCGGGTGGCGGACGGTGTAGCCGTCCGGCGAGCGCTGCTCGGCCTGCCAGCGGGTGTCGTGGTTGCTGCGCCCGCTGGTGTCGAAGCGCAGGCCGGCCACGACCATGTACATGTGGCCGCCGTTGGCGTAGATGGTGACCCACTGGCCCGGCCCGGCGTCGCCCCAGTCGACGAAGCCGCCGGAGGGCAGGGCGGTCTCGAGGAGACCGGCGCCGTGGAGCGCGTAGGACACCGAGCCGGAGCAGTCGTAGCCGCTGTCGTCCCAGTTGCCATGGCCGCCGCCGTACTTGTATGGCTTGCTGGCGATCGCGTTGCCGGCGGCGATGATCTGCTTCACCGGCTCGGGGGCGTTGGCGGGAGCGACCGCGAGGCCGTCCGTGCCGACCGTGGCCTGGTCGCCGGGGGCGAGCTCGGCCGGGGCGGTCGTGATCTCCTCGGCCGGCGGGCCGGCGTCGGCCGCGGCGCGCAACGCCTCGATGTCGCCGGCGTCGATGACGCCGTCGACGGCCCGGCTCGTGCGCTGCTCGAAGGTCTTGACCGCGTTGTACGTCCTCGTGCCGAACTGGCCGTCGACGGTGACGTCGTAGCCGGCGTTGCCGAGGAGGTCCTGCAGGACGCGGATGTCATGCCCGCGCATGCCCTTGCGGATCGGGACGCGGCGGCCGAGGCTGGGGCGCTTCGGCGTGCGGGCAGCGGCGTTCACGCTCGTGCCGCCGGAGACGGCGACGTTGGCGCTGCCGGCCTGGGCGGCGCGCCGCAGCGCGCCGACCGTCTTCGTGCCGACGACGCCGCTGGCGGTCAGCTGCGCGGCGCGCTGGAAGCGCTTGACGGCGCGGATGGTGGACGCCCCGAACTGGCCGTCGACCTTGACGGGGAAGCCTGCGCGCCGCAGAGCGGTCTGCAGCTCACGGACATCCTTGCCGCTGGTGCCCGGGCGCAGCGCCCGGTCACCGAGGTGCGCCCCCGGCTTGCGGGGCTTCGCGACGGCGGCAGGCGCGACGAAGCTGCCGCAACACAGTGCGGCGGCGAGAGCCGATACGACAAAACGACGATAGGACGGCGGCACGACGGCTGGAACCCCCTTTTTCGGGCGCCTGCGGGGTTAGCTGTCGGGCTCGCGCGAAAAGGGCCGCGCTACGCCGTACTCGGACGGCGATTCGCCCCTGGCCACCAAGGTGGCCTCTGGGTCCCCCGCCTCTCACCAGTGGGGCCGGTGAGAGTTCGGCTGGTCACAACGACCGGGGCAATGTACCGAAGTTCTCGGCGGTTATGTCTCCTGACTCGACAGACCATTCGTCCATGTCCTGTCACTTCGGCAGGCGGACGGGTACGCCTTCGCCTCGCAACGCATGCGTCAGCGCCGTGACGGGTGGGTACCGCTCTACCCCGCGAGGACCGCGTCCACAAGCGCCAGAGCGACCTCGGCGCGCGGTTGCAGGCCCGATTGCAGCACGTACTCGTGCGGGGCATGGGCGCCGCCGCCGTGCGGGCCGAGGCCGTCGACGGTCAGCGGGATGCTCGGCGCGAAATGACTCGCGTCGCTCGCTCCGCCCCGCGCGGCGGCGACGATCGGGCGCCCGATCGCAGCGCCGGCGCGCTCGAGGAGCGCTGCGGTCGCCGCGCGGGAGTCCATCCCGGGCCACTCACGCATGAGCGTCGGCTCCAGCCGCGCCCCGCCGATCTCGGGCGGCACGGCGTCGAGCACGCGCGCGAAGGCGCCGAGGCCGTCCGCGCGGACGTCGCAGATGAGCTCGCCGGTGCCCGGGACGACGTTGAAGGCATCGCCGGCACGGATGACGGTCGGGACCGCGGTCAGGCGGTCCTCGCCGTCGGGGGCGTGGCAGGCCGCCATCGCCTGCGCCGCGCCCGCCAGGGCCAGCAGCGCGTTGATGCCGCGGTCGGGCGCCGAGCCCGAGTGCGACGAGCGGCCCGTGGCGACGACGCGGACCGTCGCGGCGGCCTTGCGCTTGACGATCACGGCGTCGTTGCCGCCGTCGGCGTGCTGGCCGCCCTCGAAGCACAGGCAGGCGTCGAAGCCCTCGAAGCGCGGCACGTGCGCGAACTGCCCCACGCGCCACTCCTCGTCGCAGACGAGCAGCAGCGCCGCCTCGGCGATGTCCGCGCGGCGCTCGACGAGCGCGCGCAGGACGCCCAGCGCCAGCACGTCGCCGCCCTTCATGTCCACGGTCCCCGAGCCGACGAGCCGGTCGTCCTCGCGGCGCAGCGGCCGGTGCTCCTCGTGGGAGACGACCGTGTCGAGGTGGCCGAGCAGCAGGATCCTCCGGCTCCCGGTGCCGGCGAGGCGGATCAGCAGGTCGGGCGCGTGGTCGGGCGACGAGCACGGGATGCGCTCGACGTCGGCCTCCCCCGGCGCGAGCGCCGCCGCGACCGCCGCCGCCTCCTCGGCGCCATGGACGTCGCCGCTGGGCGAGGACACGGCGACGAGCGCCTCGAGCTCGCGCGGCGCGCGGGCGGCGATCGCCTCGGCATGGGTGCGGATCCAGTCGCTCACGTACGCGTCACTCTCGCAGCGTGTCAGAGGCCCTGGCCGGCCGCGCCCGCCTCGACGATCGCCACGACCTCCGCGGGATCGTCCGTGCAGTGCACGAGCTCGAGGTCGCGGGGCGCGATCATGCCCTCCGCCGCGAGCCGTTCGCGCATCCACTCGATGAGGCCCGACCAGAACGCGGTCCCGACGAGCACGACGGGGAACGAGCGGACCTTGCCCGTCTGGATCAGGACGAGTGCCTCGAACAGCTCGTCCAGCGTGCCGAACCCGCCCGGGAAGACGACGAACGCGGTCGCGTAGCGGACGAACATGACCTTGCGCGTGAAGAAGAAGTGGAACGTCAGGCCGATGTCCTGGTAGTCGTTCGCGCCCTGCTCGAACGGCAGCTCGATGTTCAGCCCGATCGAGCACGCCCCCACCTCGTCCGCCCCGCGGTTGGCGGCCTCCATGATGCCCGGCCCGCCGCCGGTGATGATCGCAAAGCCTCGCTCCCCCAGCCGGCGCGCGATCTCGCGCGCCTGCTCGTACTCGGGAGCGTCGGGCGGCACGCGCGCGGAGCCGAAGATCGACACGCCGCGGGTGACGTGGGCCAGCGCCTCGAATCCGCGCGCGAGCTCGCCGTCGATCCGCTCGAGGCGCTCGGCGTCGGTCCGCTCGGACGCGACCGTGCGCGCCTGGCTGGAGAGGATCTCCTCGTCGCTGGATGCGGGACGCTGGACGTCGGTCACCGTCGGTCGAGGGTAACGAGGCGGCATCGCGAGCCTCATGGGTGTACAACCTCACGAGGATGGCCGACGACAGCACCAAGCCCGATCCCGAGGCCGCGGACGCGGCCGCCAACGAGGCCCCGCCCGACGAGGCGACGGTCACGGACGCCTCGACCCCCGTGGGCGAGGCCGCGCAGGCCGAGCAGCCGCCGCCCGCCGACGCGCCCGCCCCTGCTCCACCGGAGGGCGAGCCGCCGAGCGAGCCGGTGGCGGCCGAGCCGCCGCCCGTCCCGGAGGCGGCCGCCACGCCGGCGCCGCCCACCACGGACGATCCGATCTTCGACGACCCGGCGGCCGCCGGACCGGCCGCCCCCGAGCCGACCGCCGCCGAGGCCGCCGCGCCCGCGGAGCCGGTGGCGGCCGAGCCGCCCGCCGCCGCGCCCGAGCCCGCACCCGCCGAGGCCGCCGCGCCTTCGCCCGCGGAGCCGGTGGCGCCCGAGCCGCCCGCTGCTCCCGAGGCGACGACCGCCCC
>JAXDHC010000200.1:0-6882 GCA_034664705.1 Solirubrobacteraceae bacterium | reverse complement strand
TGAGCGGGCCCTCGCTCTGCTGCTGGTTGTAGAGGTTGCCGTCGGGATCGACGCGGCCGGACCAGCCGATCTGGAAGAGGTCGAAGTCGCCCTGGTCGCCGCGGTCGAGCGCGGTCGTGAACTCGCTGGGCTCGACCTTCACCGCGAAGCCGGCCTCGCGCGCCATCGCCTGGACGACCTGACCGAGGCGCTCCTGCTGCGAGCTGGCCGGGAGCAGGAGCTTCACCGGGATCGGCGCCTTCACGCCGCTTCGGGCAACGAGGCGGCGCGCCTTGGCGAGGTCGCGCGGCGCGCAGTGCCGGCCGCGGTCGAACCACGGGCTCACCGGCGAGATCGGGCCGCAGTCCGGCGTGACCTGGTTGTAGAAGACGACCTTGTTGATGACCTCTCGGTCCAGCGACGCCTCGAAGGCCTCGCGCAGCTCGGCATGCCGGGCCAGTGGCGTGCGCACCCGGCCGGGCCTGAACCGCTTGCCCGTGCCGTCGGTGTTGCCGGTGTTGATCGTGATGCCCTGGTAGCCGATCGACGTCGTCTGCTGGAGGGCGATGCTCGGGTCGCCCTTGATCGAGACGACGTCGAAGGGCTCGAGGCGCTCGGCCACGTCGACGTCGCCCGAGCGCAGGTTCGAGGCGCGTACCGGGCCCTCCGTGATGACCTTGAAGATGATGCGCCGCAGCCGGACCTTGCCGCGGTCGTAGTAGTACGGCGACCGGTCGAGCGTGATGTGGTCGCCGGCGACGCGGTCGGTGTACCGGAACGCGCCCACGCACACCGGGCTCGTCGCGAACTTGTCGCCGCGCCTGCGCAGCTGCGTCGGCGACAGGATCATGCCGGCGCGGTCGGCCAGCAGCGACGTGAGCGGCGCCGACGGCGCCGACAGGTGCAGGCGCACCGTGCTCGGGTCGACGACCTCGACCGACGCGACCGACGCCAGCTCGCCCGCGCGGCTGGACTCCTTGAACGTCCGGTAGCGGTCGAGCGTCGTCTTCACCGCACGCGCGTCGAACGCCGTGCCGTCGTTGAAGCGGATGCCGCGCCGCAGCCGGATGGTCATCGCCCGCCGGTCCTTCGACAGCGTCGGCAGCGCGCTCGCGAGCTGCGGGACGATCTGGAGCCTCGGCCCGACGTCGTAGAGCTTCTCGCACATGTCGGCGTAGACGATGCGGCTGACGAACGTCGACGACGTCGTCGGGTCCAGCGGGTCGGGGTCCTCGGCCAGGGCGAGCGTGAGCACGCCGGGCTGGCCCGACGCGGGCCCGCTCCCGCACCCGCTGAGCGCGAAGAGGCAGAGCACCACGGCGAGCACCGCGACAAGCGACGCTCGAGCCCGAGAGCGTCGTGACATCTCCATCCCGCCCCGCTCGGTTCCCCCGCGGAAGCGCACCGAAACCCGGACGGTCCGCGCATGGTCGGCGGGCGGCCGTCCGACGCGGCGGCGTGACAGGCTGCAGGCCCGCAGGCGAAACGTCCCGGCAATGGGCTCCCACAGCGGCCGCCACTTCCTCCAGATCCCCGGTCCCACCAACGTCCCCGACCGCGTCCTGCGGGCGATGGCCGCGCCGCCGATCGACCACCGCGGGCCGGAGTTCGCCGACCTCGCGCGCGGGCTGCTCGACCGGCTCCCCGAGGTGTTCGGGACGACCGGGCCGGTCGTCATCTTCCCGTCGTCGGGGACCGGCGCCTGGGAGGCGGCGCTCGTCAACACGCTCTCGCCCGGCGACCGCGTGCTCGCCTTCGAGACCGGCCACTTCGCCACGCTGTGGCGCGCGCTCGCGGAGCGCCTGGGGCTGGAGGTCGATCTCGTCCCGGGCGACTGGCGCCACGGCATCGACCCCGACGTCGTCGTCGAGCGCCTCGCTGCCGACCGCGATCACGCGATCCGTGCCGTGACCGTCGTCCACAACGAGACGTCGACGGGCGTCGCGAGCCGGGTGGGGGAGGTCCGGGCGGCGATGGACGCCGCCGGCCATCCCGCGCTGCTGCTCGTCGACACGATCTCGTCGCTGGGCTCGATGGACTACCGCCACGACGAGTGGGGCGTCGACGTGACCGTCGGCTGCTCGCAGAAGGGGCTCATGCTCCCGCCGGGCCTCGGCTTCAACGCGGTCGGCCAGAAGGCGCTGCACGCCTCGCGCTCGGCGCGGCTGCCGCGGGCGTACTGGGACTGGGCGCCGGTCCTCGAGGCCAACCGCCAGGGGGCCTTTCCGTACACGCCGCCGACGAACCTCCTGTATGCGCTGCGCGAGGCGCTCGACATGCTCCTCGCGGAGGGCCTGGCGAACGTGTTCGGCCGCCACGCCCGCCACGCCGAGGCGACGCGCCGCGCCGTCCGCGCGTGGGGCCTCGAGGTGCTGTGCCTCGGCGACCGGGAGCACTCCGCGTCGCTGACCGCGGTGCTCGTGCCGGACGGCCACGACGCCGACGAGGTCCGCCGGCTGATCCTCGAGCGCTACGACATGTCGCTCGGCGCGGGGCTCGGACGGCTGGCCGGCCGCGTGTTCCGCATCGGGCACCTGGGCGACCTCAACGACCTCACGCTGGCGGGGACGCTCTGCGGCGTCGAACTCGGTCTGCTGGGCGCCGGCGTGCCGATCGCGCGCGGCGGCGTGCAGGCGGCGCTCGACCACCTCGCGGCGACGGACGCGCGCTCGGGCGCGGCGCTCGCATGAGCGCCATCGCGGCCGAGCCGCAGGACCTCCAGCGGGCGCTCGAGCGGGCGCTCGACGGCGCGGTGCGCTTCGACGACTACTCGCGCCACCTGTACTCCCGGGACGCCAGCGCGTACGCGATCGAGCCGTTCGGCGTGTGCTTCCCGCGCCACGCCGACGACGTCGCCGCGGCGATCGCGGTGGCCGGCGAGCTCGGCGTGCCGGTGCTCGCGCGCGGCGGCGGCACGAGCCTCGCCGGCCAGGCCGTCGCGCGCGCGGTCGTGCTCGACCTCTCGCGCCACATGCGGGCGATCCTCGACATCCACCCCGATGGGCGGTGGGCGCGCGTGCAGCCGGGAGTGATCCAGGAGGACCTCAACCGCGCCGCCGGCGCCTTCGGGCTCATGTTCGGCCCGAACACCTCGACGGCGAACCGGGCGACGATCGGGGGGATGATCGGCAACAACTCGGCCGGCAGCCAGTCGATCCGCTACGGCATGACGATCGACCACGTCGACCGTCTCGACGTCGTTCTCGCCGACGCGTCGCGGGCGCGCCTGGAGCCGGTGGGCGAGGAGGAGCGCGCGCGGCGCGCCGCGGCGGGCACGCTGGAGGGCTCGCTGTACCGCGACCTGCCGGGCATCGTCGAGCGCCACCGCGCGGCGCTCGCGGCCTACCCGCGGCTCTGGCGCCAGGCCGGCGGCTATCGCCTGGACCGGCTGGTCTCCGAGGGCATGCTGAACCCCTCGCAGGTCGTGGTCGGCTCGGAGGGCACGCTGGCCACCGTGGTCGAGGCGGACGTGGCGCTCGTGCCGGTCCCGCGGGTGCGCGTGATGGCGGTCGGCCACTTCACGTCGACGGCGGAGGCGATCGCGGCCACCGGCGACGCGCTGGAGCAGGACGCCGCGTCGATCGAGCTCCTGGACCGCGCCATCCTCGACCTCTCGCGGAGCAAGCTGGAGTACCGCGGGCTGGGCCAGATCCTCGAGGGCGACCCCGACGCGCTGCTGTTCGTCGAGCTCGTCGGCGACGACGCGGCGGAGGTCACCGCGCGCCTCGACGCCCTCGAGCGCGCGTGGCGCGAGCACGGCCACGGCTACCACACGCTGCGGGCCGTCGACCCGGCCGACCAGGCGGCGGTGATCGAGGTGCGCAAGTCCGGGCTCGGCCTGCTCATGGCGGCCAGCCGCGGCTCGCGGCGGCCGCTGGCCTTCGTCGAGGACACCGCCGTCCCGCCCGAGCGCCTGAACGACTACGTCGCCGACTTCAAGGCGATCCTCGATGCCCGCGGGTTGACCGCCGGCTTCTACGGGCACTGCTCGGTCGGCTGCCTGCACATCCGCCCGTTCGTCGACCTGCGCGCGCCGGGGGGCGTCGAGACCATGCGCGAGGTCGCCGAGGAGGTGGCCGAGCTCGTGCTCGCCTACGGCGGCGTGAACGCGAGCGAGCACGGCGACGGTCTCGTCCGCAGCCCGTTCAACCGGCGCATGTTCGGCGACGAGCTCTACGAGGCGATGCGCGAGGTCAAGCGCCTGTTCGACCCGCGCGGCCTGCTGAACCCGGGCAAGATCGTCGACGCCGAGCCGCTGACCGAGCACCTGCGCGACCCGGCGCTCCCGCCCGCGCCGCCGCTGCACACGACGCTTCGCTTCGACGGCCCGGACGGCATGCGCGGCGCGGCGGACCGCTGCATGAACATCGGCCTGTGCCGCAAGACCGGGACCGGCGTGATGTGCCCGTCCTACATGGCCACGCGCGAGGAGGACCACGCCACGCGCGGACGCGCCAACGCGCTCGTGCGCGCGCTGTCGATGCCCGACCCGCACGCGGCGCTGGGCGACGAGCGCCTGCACGAGATCCTCGACCTGTGCGTCGAGTGCAAGGCGTGCAAGCGCGAGTGCCCGCTCGACGTCGACATGGCGTCGCTGAAGAGCGAGTTCCTCTCGCACTACCAGGCCATCCACGGCACGCCGCTGCGCTCCCGCGTGTTCGGCGCGGTCCGGCTGCTGAACCGGGCGGGCGCGGCACTCGCGCCGGTGTCGAACTGGCCGGTCCGCGTGCCGTTCGTGCGCGCGCTCCTCGCCCGCTCGCTCGGGATCGCGCCCGAGCGCCCGCTGCCGCGCTTCGAGCGCGAGACGCTGCTGCGCTGGGACGCCCGGCGCCCACGCCGCGCGACGCCCGCGCCGCGGGGCGACGTGGTCCTGCTCGCCGACTCGTTCACGACGTTCACCGAGCCGGCGATCGGCCGCGCGGCGGTCGAGCTGCTCGAGCGCGCCGGCTGGCGCGTGCGGCTGCAGAGCGCCGGGTGCTGCGGGCGCGCGAGCATCTCGAAGGGCCTCCTGGACCAGGCGCAGCGCATGGCGCGCGCGATGGTCGACCGGCTGGCGCCCGAGGCGGAGCGCGGAACCCCGATCGTCGGCGTCGAGCCGTCGTGCCTGCTGACGCTGCGCGACGAGTACCTCGCGCTGCTGCCCGACGACGCGCGCGTGCCGGTGGTCGCCGAGCGGACCCGGCTCGTCGCCGACCTGCTCGTGGAGGCGATCGACGCGGGCGACCTGGCGCTCGGCGACTCGCCGGCCTCGGGCCGGCGGATCGTCTTCCACGGCCACTGCCACGAGAAGGCCGGCGTCGGCACCGAGGCCAGCCGCGCGCTGCTGGAGCGGATCCCCGGCGCCGAGGTCTCAGAGCTCGACGCCGGCTGCTGCGGCATGGCCGGGTCATTCGGCTTCGAGGCCGAGCACTACGACGTGTCGCGCCAGATCGGCGAGCTGCGCCTCTTCCCGGCGCTGCGCGGCGAGGGCCCGGAGACGATCGTCGCGGCCACGGGCGTCTCGTGCCGCCAGCAGATCGCCCACTTCGCCGGGCGGACGGCGCGCCATCCGGTGGAGCTGGTGCGCGACGCCGTGCGGTGATCGATCGCGCGCGGCGGCCCGACCGCGGCTCAGCTCGCGCCGAGCACGGCGTCGAGCCGCCGGACCTCGGCGGTCGCGCGACAGCGCTGAAGCGCCGCGCGTGCCTGCGTCGCGACGTCGCGCATGTTGGTCGGGGTGAGGGTGTCGTTGGACTCGTAGTGGGCCTCGGGGCCGACCTCGTCGTAGACGCCGACGACGGTGGTCACCGCGGTGTGCAGGGCCGAGCCGGACGACCCGCCGGGCCGGCACGCGCGAATGGCCTGCATCGCCTGCTTGACCTCCGCGACGTCCTCGGCGGGCACGGAGCCGGGGCCGCTGCCCGCCGGCTGGATCTGGCTCCGGCTCTCCGGCGGCGCCGCCGATCCCCCGCTCGACGAGCCGCCTCCGCAGCCGGGCAGGACGATGCACGCGCACCCCGCCGCGACTGCGTGCAGCGCGGCCCGGCGGCGGGAGCGGAGGACCGGCGCGATCGGCATGGCGGGGCGGTTCCCGCGACGTACCCGGCCCCACGCCGGGGCGGCTGGTTTGCAACGTCGGGGTCAGCGCCCGCGGTGCGTGACGCCGGTGATCGCGTTCGCCACGAGCTGGGGGTCGTCGACCATCGGCACGTGCCCGCAGCCCGGAAGGGGCCGCAGGTCGGCGCCCGGCACCGCCGCCGCGTACCGCGGCGCGGTCAGCGGGGCCAGGAGCACGTCTCGCGTGCCGAAGCACACGCGCGCCGGCACCGCGATCGAATGCAGGCCGGCCGGCGCCGCGGCGGCGAGCGTCGATCGCACCGTCGCCTGGAACCCCGGAGCGCGGGCGAAGGCGCGGACCTCCGCCGCCGCGTCGGCCGCCGGAACGCGCCACGGTCGCGCGCGCATCGGGGCCAGCACGGCGGTTCGCGCCACCCGGCTGGCGGCGAGCATGCCGACGACCGGGGCCGCCGCCTTCGCACGCACGCGCATCGCCTGGTTGAGCGAGATGACGTACCCGCGCTCGGGGAGCGTCTCCATGCCGGCGGGCGAGAGCGCCACGACGCTGCGGGCACGGCCGCGGCGGGCGAGCTCGAAGGCGATCCAGCCGCCGAGCGAGTTGCCCGCGACGTGCACCTTCGCGAGGCCGGCACGGTCGAGCTCCGCCTCGACGCCGTCGGCCAGCGCTGCGACGGTCGGCCGGCCGCGCAGGCGGGGCGCGTCGCCGAAGCCGGGGAGATCCAGCGCCAGGACCTCGTGGACGCGCTCGAGCGCGGCGAGCACCGGCGTCCACGAGCGCCAGGTGAGGCCGAGGCCGTGAAGCAGCAGAAGCGGCTCGCCGCCGCCGCCGCGATGTCCGGTGACCGC
>JAXDHC010000199.1:0-5870 GCA_034664705.1 Solirubrobacteraceae bacterium | reverse complement strand
CCTAGCCCGAACAGGTCCCCGTCCGGAACAGCCGCTCGAGCGCCCGACGGCCCCTGGCGGTGCCGAACCCGCCCCGCGGGCTGTGCGCGTTGTAGAGCATGACGAACTGGCGCCGGCCGTCCCTGGTGCTGACGGCGACGCTGTTGTACCCGGCGACCTCGCCCTCGTGGCCCCACCGGACGGGGCACGCACCCGGGCGTGGGCCGATGCCCAGGCCGTAGCCATCGGTCACGGTCAGCATCGAGCGCAGCAGCGCCGGCCCCAGCAGCCGGCCGGACAGCAGCGCGCGGTAGAAGGTCGCGACGTCGCCGGCCGTGGAGACGATGGCGCCGGCCGCCCATGAATGGGTGGGGCTGGCCGCGGTCGAGTCCAGCGGCCGGCCCGGCGAGGCGTAGAAGTAGCCGTGGGCGTGACGACCGGCAATGCGCTGGCCGGTGGCGAACGACGTGGCGCGCAGCCCGAGCGGCGCGAAGATCCGCTCGGCGAGCTCCGTGCCGATCGAGCGACCGGTGACCTTCTGGATCACGAGGCCGAGCAGGATGTAGTTCGTGTTCGAGTAGGCGGCGTTGCGACCGGTCGGGAACGCGGGCGGCCGCGCCCCGGGGGCGAAGACGGGCGGGTGCGCGACGCTGACGGCCACCAGCTGCTCGGGCGTCCAGGTGTGCGCCAGGTCGCCCTTCAGGAACGGCTCGAGCACCCGCGGGTCGTTGAAGTAGTCGAACAGGCCGCTGTGGTGGTTGAGCAGCTCGCGCAGCGTGATGCTCTGCCCGTTGGGCACCATCCCCGGCAGCCAGCGCTCCACGGGGTCGTGGAGCGAGAGCCTGCCCTCGCCGGCGAGCTGCAGGGTCACCGTCGCGACGTAGCTCTTGGTCAGGCTCGCGATCCGGAACCGGTCGTCGACGCGCATCGCCTGCCGCGGCGCGAGCCGCGCCGCCCCGCCGGCGACGCGGACGGTCCGCCGGCCGTCGCGGGCCAGGACGATGACGCCCGGCACGCCCGCGGCGACGGCCCGGTCGACGTCGCGCCGCAGCTGGGCCCGCGTGGGGAGCGCCGCCGCGGCGACGGGCGCCGTGAGGGCGGCGCAGACCACCGCGAGCCCGGCGCCGAGCAGCCGGCGCCGCACGGCGCCGCGGAAGGCCGGAGCCTTCGAGGACATCGGGAACTCCTCTCCGCTGGCGGGGCGAGTGGCCCGGCCGGCCGCGGAAGGCAGGTCGCACACGACCCTACGCCCGTCCCCGAGCCGGTGCAACCGCGCCGCCTCGGGCGGCCGTTCACGCTCTCGGCCTCCCCCGTTCGGGGGGCCTCCCGCCCGTCCACCCGGCCGCGCCGGTATCGGTGAGGCGATGCCCGTTCTCGAGTACCTCCGTCGCCTGCGAGCCGCCGCGCTCGTGCTCGTGCTCGCCGCCGCCCTCGCGGCCGTCGCCCGGCCCGCCGGCGCCTCGGCGGCGTCGCCCCCGCCGAGCTCCGGGTCCGCCCACGCCTTCCTGCTGGCCACGTCGGGCAGCTCGTTCGAGGACTTCAAGGTCAACTACCGGCGGATCGGAACCGTCTACCCCACGTTCTTCGCCTGCGACCGCTCCAGCGGGCAGATCACCGGCAGCGACGACGCGGCCGTCACGCAGTTCGCCCAGGACCGCCGGGTGAAGGTCCTCGCGCGGTTCGACTGCCAGCACGGCCCGACGCTCCACCGCATCCTCACCGAGCCTGCGCTTCGCGAGAGCACGCTCGCCGGCCTGATGAGCCTCGTCGCCGAGCACGGCTACGACGGCATCAACCTGGACTTCGAGAGCGGGGCGGCGTCCGACCGCGACGCCTACACGGCCTTCGTGACCGACCTGGCCACGCGTCTGCACGGCGCCGGGAAGGCGCTCACCGTCGACGTGTCGGCCAAGCGCATGGACGACGACGTCAACCATCCGCGCTCGGCGCTCTACGACTACCGCGCCCTGGCGAAGGTCGCCGACCACGTCTTCGTGATGGCGTGGGGCAACCACTGGCAGACCTCGGGCCCCGGGCCGATGGCCGACTGGTCCTGGTTCACGTCGGTCGTGGACTACGTCGCCGCCCAGCCCGACCCGGGCCGGTACGTCATCGGCGCCCCGCTGTACGGCTTCGACTGGCCGTCCGGCGGCGGCGCCGCCAACCCCGGCACCGCGAACGAGTACGCCGACCTGACGGCCCGCGCGCAGCGCGTCGGCGCCACCCCGCAGTTCGACGCCACGGCGCGCGAGGCGCATTTCTCCTACACCGACGGGTCGGGCGCGCCCCACGAGGTGTGGTTCATGACCGCGCAGGCCGTCGTCGAGCGCCTGGACCACGCCCGCGCCCGCGGACTGGGCGTCGGCGTCTGGCGACTGGGCCGCGAGGACCAGTCGCTGTGGGCCTCGATCGGCTGAGCGCCGCTCAACGGCAGGCGGAGACGAAGCTCGTCCAGTACGCGGGCAGCGTGTCCCACGGATTCGGCAGGACGTCGTCGGTGACGAACATGTATCCCGCGTTCACCGTCTTGGAGCGGCTGCAGACCTGACGCATCGTCGCGTCGTCCGGCGTGGAGTAGACGAGGTTGGAGATCTCGCTGGCCGTCCGGCCGCGGATCCACGCCGGCGGCGTCCATCCGAGGTACTGGGCGGCCGTGCCCTCGAAGACGATGATCGCGTCGGCGGCGCGGGAGGTCAGCTGCCACGCTGTCGAGGCGGCCGTCCCCGGGTTGCCGACGACCTCGTGGGCGCCGGGCTTGCCGCGGATGTAGCCGGCCAGGCCCTGGTAGTAGCTGCGCGTGGCCGGATCGGTGCTCATCTCGTCGAGGAAGATGCCGTCGATCCCCGGATAGAACCGGTAGTGCGCGTCGATATCTGCGCGCACGGTGGTCATGGCCCGTGCCCCGTAGCCGGTCGGGACGTAGGCGATGACGTGCTGGCCGCGCGCGTGACAGTCCTGGATCACGCGTGCGTAGTCCGGATTCGCCGCCGTTCCGGGACCGCTCGCGGGGTTCATGACGGCCGTCGACGCGCCGCCCGTCCGGTTCATCGCCGCGCACATGCGCGACCAGTTGTTCGGCGTGTTCCACCAGTCGGGGTAGAAGTAGGCCGGGACGAGCTGGTGCTGGTTGTTCGTGCCCCAGGCCGCCTGGGCACGCCCCGGCACCGCCGCGGCGCCGCTCAGCGCGGCCAGCGCACAGACCAACGTCAGGATCGATCGGCGCATCGGACCCCCCGTTGCCGTCGGCGTGGCCGGCGCCACGCCACCCGCCGAACGTACGCAGCATGCCCGCCGGGGTCAACGAGCGTGGTCGGTTGCCGACACGCGGCCCCGCGGAGGTGGCCGGCCGCCGGCCCGGCGCTCAGCCGGCCAGCAGGTCGCGCAGCCCCTGATCGATGAAGCGGATGTCGGTCGGGTTGGCCCCGCCGCCCGCGAAGTGCCCCCAGACGCCGGGGATGACCCGGAGCTCCGCGTCGGGCATGTGCCGGACCTCGTAGGCGTTGTCCTCGGGCGGGAAGTAGAGGTCCTTCTCGGCGGGCATGACGATGGCCCGCGCCTGGATCGCGCCCAGCGCCTTCTCGAGCGAGCCGTCGAAGCCCTCGGTCTGCCCGATGTCGCCGTGCTGCCAGGTCCAGAGCATCGTCAGGAGGTTGTTCGCGTCGCGGTCGTCGAGGAAGAAGCCCTCCCAGAAGCCCACGAGGAAGTCCTCGAGCGACGTGAACCCCAGCCGGCGGTAGCACTCCTCCAGGTAGAAGGCCTGGGAGAAGCCCCACCCGGCGTACACGCGCGCGAGCGCGCGCAGGCCGCGGGTCGGCTCGGCCTCGTACCAGCCGTGCTTCCACGCCGCGTCGGCGGTGAGCGCCGCCTTCACGCCCTCGAGGAAGACCTTGTTGTGCGGGCTCGTCCGCGCCGACCCGCAGAAGGGCAGGATCCGCGGCACCATCTCGGGGTGGCTGACCGCCCACTGATAGGTCTGCCCGGCACCCATCGACCATCCGGTGACCGCCACGAGACGCTCGATCCCGAACTGCTCGGTGACGAGCCGGTGCTGGGCGCGGACGTTGTCCTGGACGCGGATCTCCGGGAAGCGCGCCCGGTCGTACGGCGGCGGCGTGTTGCTCGGCGACGACGACAGCCCGTTGCCGAGCATGTTCGGGACGATGACGAAGTAGCGCGCGGGGTCCAGCGCCATGCCGTCGCCGATCAGCCACTCGTTGTCCCAGTGCCGGCCGGAGTACCAGGTCGGGTACACGATCGCGTTGTCGCGCGCGTCATTGAGGGCTCCGTAGGTCTTGTACGCGAGCTTCGCGTCGCGCAGCGTCGCGCCGCCGAGCATCGTGAAGTCGCCGAGGCCGAAGACCTCGTAGTCGACGTGGGACGCCATCAGAAGGCGACCGTGCCCTCGAGCAGGAGGAAGCCGAAGATCCACGCGGTCGCGATGCCCTCGAGGATCGCGACGGCTCCCGTGATCCGGGCGAGCGGCCTCCCGAGCGCGAGCAGCAGGAAGAACATGAACCACAGGACCGCCCACGCGAACCAGTCGACCCCGAGCCAGATCGAGGCGTCGTTGCCGTTGGCGTCGCGGAACGTGTAGATCCCCGCGGCGATCGCGGTCACCGCGACGAACAGGCAGTACCAGCCGAACGCCCGGCCGTCGGCGCCGAGGAAGGTGTTCGCCGCGACCCACAGGTAGGTGAACGCGAACAGGAGGATCAAGCCGCCGCCGCGGATCGAGGCGAGGTCGCCCTTCTGGTCGCCGTGGATGAGCAGGGTCGCGGCGCACACGATCCCCACGAACCCGGTGAAGACGTTCAGGACCGTCACCTCGCGGTTCTGGAGCAGGAGCGGGTCGGGCTCGGGGAGGGGCGCGGCGGTGGCCGCCCCCGATGCCTCCGCGCGGACGGGGACGGCCGTGCGCTCAGCCGCCTGCGCCTGGCCGATCAGCCAGATGCCGTTGACGATGAGGACGGCGCCGACGTAGAGCAGCATCACGCCGAGCAGCATGGTCTTCCTCTCCTTCGGTCCGGGCGCGGCGGCCGGGGAGCCGCGGAGGGGCGGGCTCCCGGCCGGCGCGCGTGCGCCGTGGGGTCAGTGGCTGAGCACCCACGGAGGTGCGGGGTCATGCCGGTGTGGCAGCGGGCGACCCGTCTTGTGGGCCACGACCTCGGGCTCGTGGCCGCTCTTCTCCTCGCGGTCGAGCAGCCCGCGGACCGGCGTGGCGAGCAGCGCCAGGCCGGGCGGCGTGAAGACGCGCCGGGCGCCGGCGCCGCAGCGCGGGCACGCGGCGGGCGCGCCGGCCTCGGCGACGGCCCGCGTCACGTCGAACGACCCGCAGCCCGCGCAGCTGAAGGCGTAGATCGGCACCGCGCCTCCCTAGCTCGACTTCGCGGCCGAACCGCGGTCCGCGCTCTGCGGCCCGTCCTTGTCGGGCCGGATGTCGAAGTCGAACATCGCCGTCGGCAGGTACAGCGAGCAGCACGCGTTCGGGATGTCCACCACGCCGGACACGCGGCCCTCGATCGGCGCCGAGCCGAGCAGGAGGTACGCCTGCTCGCCGGAGTAGCCGAACTTCTTGAGGTACTCGATCGCGTTCAGGCACGCGCGCCGGTAGGCCACGGTGGCGTCGAGGTAGTAGTTCTGGCCGCTGTCGTGGTCGACCGAGATGCCGATGAACGTGAGGAAGTCCGCGTAGCGCGGCTCGACCCGCCCCGGGATGAGGATCGGGTTCGTCGTCACCCCGTACTTGTTCATCCCGTCCTTGATCAGGTCGACGCCGAAGTCGATGAAGCCGCCCATCTCGATGGCGCCGCAGAACGTGATCTCGCCGTCGCCCTGGGAGAAGTGCAGATCGCCGCCGGAGAGCTTCGCCCCCGCCACGTGCACCGGGTAGT
>JAXDHC010000198.1:0-4858 GCA_034664705.1 Solirubrobacteraceae bacterium | reverse complement strand
GCTGGCTGTACCTCCCGGCCGACCCGGTCCTCCGCGGGCATGCCGCCGATGTCGAGCGTGAGCTGCTCCACGTGCTTCGCCCGCCCGCCGAGCGCGACCCGCTGGAGTTCGACGACGCGCAGGAGGCCCGCGAGACCGAGCGCTCCGAGGAGCCCGCCTTCGTGCCCGTCGCGGCCGACGTCTCGCCGCAGATGGCCCTGTTCGGGCCCCCGGGCGGCGCCGCGCCGGCCGTCCCGCCGCCGTACGTGCCGCCCGCGGTCCAGGCCGCCGCCGCGGCCGAGCCCGAGCCGGAGCCCGAGATGCCGGCCTTCGAGCGCCGGGCGCTGCTGCGCGACAAGCGCCACCGCCTCGTGGCCGACCTGCGCCGCCGCGACGGGCGCAGCCACGCGGAGATCAACCGCTGGCTGAACCGCTCGTGCGGCATCACCCGCGTCGACGCGGCTTCGATCGACCAGCTCGAGCGCTCCATCGAGCTCCTGCTCGGCGCGCTCACCGGCCGGCGCTGAGGTTCACGCGGCCGCGCGCCGGCAGTAGGCTGGCGCCCGTCCGTCCCCGGCGTCGAGAGGAGCGTCGCCATCGCCGCGCTGTCCGTCCCCCCGCTGGACCTCCTGCAGGCGTCCGGGCTCTCGGAGGCCGAGGTCACCGCGTGGGCGCGGGCCGGTCCTGGCGTCGGCGACGGCTTCGACGCCGACGCGCGCGCCACGAGCGCCTTCCTGACCGAGGGCGAGCGCCTCGTCGCCCGGCTCCCCGAGCGCGCGCGCCGCGACGAGCGCGAGCAGCTCGGCGCCGCGGCCATCATCGGCACGCTGAACGACGCGCGGGGACGATTCCTCCGCGCCCACGCGGACGAGCTCTATGCCGAGCTGACGGACGACCTGCGACGGGCGCTGCGCGTCGAGGCGCTCCTCGACCTCGCCGCCGACCGCTTCCCCGGCCTCGTCCCGACGCAGGCCGAGGTGGACCGCGAGCGCGAGCGCCGGCAGGGCGACAAGGACGGCGCCGAGATCGCGCAGGGGCTGCTGCTCGCCCACGTGCTCGCGTCGCGGCGCGCCGGCGCCCATCTCGTCTGGGCGATGCTGCGCCCCACCGACGGCGCGCTCGAGCGGCTCGACGAGTTCCGTGCCACGGGGCGCATCGACCTGGGCCGCGCGTCCGTGGAGCGCCAGGGGCGCGCCGGCGTGCTCGAGCTGCGCAACCCGCGCCACCTCAACGCCGAGGACGACTCGACGATCGAGCCCACCGAGATCGCCGTCGACCTGATCCTCATGGATCCCGACATCGACGTCGGGGTCATGCGCGGCGGGGTCGTCGACCATCCGCGCTACGCGGGCCGGCGGATCTTCGGCGCCGGGATCAACCTGACGCACCTCTACCACGGCCAGATCGCGTTTCTGTTCTACATCGTCCGCGACCTGGGCTACGTCAACAAGATCTTCCGCGGCCTCAGCGCACCCGAGCACCGGCCCGGCGACCTCGAGGAGACGACCGAGAAGCTGTGGGTCGCGGCGGCGGAGACCTACGCCATCGGCGGCGCGTGCCAGCTCCTGCACGTCATGGATCACGTGATCGCCGACCGCGGCTGCCGCCTGTACCTGCCGGCGCGGCGCGAGGGGATCATTCCCGGGGCGTCGAACCTGCGCCTGCCGCGCGCCGTCGGCGATCGCCTCGCGCGCCAGGCGATCTTCTCCGGGCGCGAGTTCGAGGCCGGAACGCCGGAGGGCGACCTGCTCGTCGACGAAGTCGTCGAGCCGGGAGAGATGGACGCGGCGCTCGCGCGCCGGATCGAGGCGCTCACCACCTCGGGCCTCGTGAACGCCGCCGCCAACCGGCGCGCCATGCGGGTCGGTCAGGAGCCGCTTGACACCTTCCGCGCCTACATGGCCACGTACGCGCACGAGCAGGCGGTCTGCCATTTCAGCCCGGCGCTCGTCCGCAACCTCGAGCAGCACTGGAACGCCCACGAACGCCGCCTCTGACCGGCCGGAGCAAGGACCGAGATGATCCTCCAGGAGATCGAGAGCTCCCCGCGCGAGCAGCTCGCGTCGGTCCAGCTCGTGCGCCTGCGGGCCATGGTCGGGCGGGTGCTCGACGGCCAGGCCGTCGGCCGGGAGCGCCTGCGCGGCGTGGGCGTCGGGGCGCCCGGCGACATCGGGTCGCTCGACGACCTGCGGCGCCTGCCCTTCACCGAGAAGCGCGACCTGCGCGAGCACTACCCCTTCGGCCTGCTCGCCGTCCCGCGCGAGGAGCTCGTGCGCGTGCACGCCTCCAGCGGCACGGGCGGCAAGCCGACCGTCGTCGGCTACACCGCGCACGACCTCGAGGTGTGGACCGAGGTCATGGCGCGCTCGCTGGCGATGGCCGGCGTGCGGGCGGGCATGGTCGTCCACAACGCCTACGGCTACGGGCTGTTCACCGGCGGCCTCGGGTTCCACCAGGGCGCCGAGCGCCTCGGCGCGACCGTCGTCCCGGTCTCCGGCGGGCTGACCGAGCGCCAGGCGATGCTGCTGCGCGACCTCGGCGGCCAGGTGCTGTGCTGCACGCCGTCCTACGCGCTCAACATCGCGCAGGCGCTGCGCGACGCCTCTGTCTCCGGCGACGAGCTCGCGCTCGAGGTCGGGTGCTTCGGCGCCGAGCCGTGGACCGAGGCGATGCGCGGGCAGATCGAGCACGAGCTCGGCATCACGGCGCTGAACGTCTACGGCCTGTCGGAGATCGTCGGCCCGGGCGTGGCCGCCGAGTGCCCCGAGGGCCGCAACGGCTCCCACGTCCACGAGGACCACTTCCTCGTGGAGGTCGTCGATCCGGACACGGGCGAGCCGGTGGCCGCGGGCGCGGAGGGCGAGCTCGTCTTCACCACGCTGACGAAGGAGGCGCTCCCGCTCATGCGCTACCGCACCGGCGACATCGCGTCGGTGGCCACGGACACGTGCGCGTGCGGTCGCACGACCGCGCGGATGAGCGCGGTCCGCGGGCGCCGCGACGACATGCTGATCGTCCGCGGCGTCAACCTGTACCCCTCCGAGGTCGAGCACGTGCTGCTCGGCGTCGACGGCGTGGCCCCGCACTGGCAGCTCGTCGTGGAGCGCCCGGGTGCGATGGACGAGCTCACGGTCCACTGCGAGCCGGCGGAGGACGGGATAGACCGCGACCAGCTCGCCGCGCGCGTCCGCCACGCGCTGCGCGAGGGCACCGGGGTGTCGATGGCCGTGGAGCTGCTCGCCCCCGGCGGCGTCGCGCGCAGCCAGGGCAAGGCCGTCCGTGTGATCGACCGGCGGGTCGCGTAGCGCGGGGAGCCAGTGCCCCCGGGGAGAGTCGAACTCCCATCTGCCGGTTTAAAAGACCGCCGCTCTGCCATTGAGCTACGGGGGCGCCGGAGATGGTAGGCGCGGGCGGCGCCCGGCGAGCAGCGCGGGCGGCGACCGGGCCACCGGCCGCCGTCAGACGGGCCAGCCGGTACGGCGCGCGAGGCGGAGCACCGGGGCGAAGGTCTCCTCGGTGGGCGGCGTGGCGGGCGGCGGCGGGCACGGCGCCCCGAAGGGCCCTCCCGCGATGTCGAGCTGCGGGGCGTGGAGGCGCTGCGACGTCGTCAGCTCCCGCCCGAGGTCGTTCGCCGTGCGATCGCGGACGCTGAGGGAGCGCAGCGACCAGCGCGCCTCGATCATGCGCAGGATCGAGGTGTGGTCGTAGACGTCCGTGGCGACGTGCGAGCGTGCGGCGAACGGCGAGACCATGACGCACGGCACCCGGAACCCGCGGCGGCCGTCCTGGTTTCCGGCGGCGGCCTCGGCGGGCGGGATCGGCGCCGTCGGGGGCGGTACGTGGTCGAAGAACCCGCCCCACTCGTCGAACGTGAAGATCAGGACGGTCCGCGACCAGTTCGGGCTCCTGGTCACCGCGCGGTAGATGCGCGCCATGAAGCGCTCGCCGTTGCGGATGTCGCCGTGCGGATGGTCGTCGTGCGACGTGCCCTTGCCCTCGTCGATGAACTTCGGGTCGACGAACGAGACGTGCGGGAGCGTGCCCGCGGCGGCGTCGGCCATGAACGCGGCGACGGGGCGGCTGATGCGCAGGTACTTGGACCCCCACAACGCCACGATCGGGACGTCGCTGAAGTAGTAGCGGCCCTTCAGGCCGGCCTTCGCGAGCCGGTCCCAGATCGTCGGCAACCGCGACACCCTGGTGGTGTTGGTGACGCGGTCCGTCTGCCCGGCGTGGAGGTAGATGCGGTTCGGGTAGGTCTCCGCGAGGATCGGGGCGAAGTACCGGGAGAACGTCGTCCACTGTGGCGCGGCCCGCCCGAGGAACGGCAGGTCGGCCTGGCCGTAGTACCCGACGGCGTAGTCGTCGTTCGTGCCGGCGCGCAGCCAGCCGTCGGCCGCGCCGCCGTTGAACTCGGCCCGGCCGCCCGTGTAGCTGTGGTCGGGATCGGGATGGCCGCAGCCCTGCATGTCGGGCGCGAGCGGATGCGTGGCGTGTGGCGCGCCCGCGGCATCCGTGAACGTCAGGCCCGCCTGACGCCCGTCGGCTCCGGGGAGCCAGCCGAGCAGGTGGTCGAACGACCGGTTCTCCATCATGACCACGACGACGTGGTCGAACCGCGCCCGGCTCTTGAGTGCCGCGGCGGTGCTCCGCCCGCCGTGCGCCGCGAGCGCTCCCGGGCACAGCGCCGCGGCGCCGAGGGTCGAAGCCGCACCCCCCAGGAATCCGCGGCGAGTGATGTGGCGATGCGCGGTCACGAGGTCGGGCCGGAGCGGATGGGACCTCGCCCGGTGGCACGGCAGTCTCGCTCCTGCCGCCTGGCCCCTGCGGCGTGGAGGTACGCGTGCGGACCCGGGCCTTCACGCGGCTCCGCGAGGCC
>JAXDHC010000197.1:0-4235 GCA_034664705.1 Solirubrobacteraceae bacterium | reverse complement strand
ACGAGCCACCGATGGCTCCGCCCGCCCCCAGCACGAGCCCGACCCGCAGGGCGGGAACCGTACCCGGCGAGAAGGACGCCGAACCCGCCTCTGTGCAGGGGATTCAGGGCTGGCGACGGGCACCGGTCCCCTCGGCCCCGAAAGTCTTTTGGCCTACCCCCTAGGGGTATGCTACGCTCCGTCTCGTCGGATACCCCCTCCCCGTATCTAGAACTCAGGAGCCCCGCGTCATGTCGACCCTCTTCGCTCATCACCAGCACCGGTCTTCCGCCGACCCTCCCCAGCTCACCTACCTCGTGGCCGGCATGACCTGCGAGCACTGCAGGATCGCGGTGACCGAGGAGGTCGCCAAGGTCGCGGGCGTCGCCGCCGTCGAGGTCCACCTCGACACCAAGCTCGTCCACATCCACGGCGCCGGCGTCGATGCCGCGGCCGTCGTGGCCGCCATCGACGAGGCCGGCTACGACGCGGTGGCGGAATGAGCCCCACGACGAAGCCCTTCATCCGCCACTACGCGGAGATGGTCGTCGCCATGTTCCTCGGCATGGCCATCCTCGGCATGCCCGCCGGCTGGGCGCTGACCGCGGTGGGCATCGACTGGAGCGAGCTCACCGACGCCTCCCCGGCGCTCATGTTCGTCGGCATGGCGACGACCATGACGCTGCCGATGGTGGGCTGGATGCTCTACCGCGGCCACGGCCCGCGCGCCAACGCGGAGATGGCGGCCTCGATGTTCGTCCCGACCTTCGCCGTCATCGGCCTGCTCTGGGCCGGGCTGCTCACCGACATCGGTGCGCTGATGCTCGTCGAGCACGTCGCGATGCTGCTGGCCATGGCGGGCGTGATGCTCCTGCGCCCCGCCGAGTACGCCCACCACCACCACGCCCAGGTCGAGCCGGCGCTCGCCGAGCAGGTGACGGCATGAACGCGCTCGCCAAGCTCGCCGGCTTCGCCGTCGTACTCGCGGTCGTCTTCGCCGGCGCGGCGTTCGCCGGCAGCCAGATCGACGTCCATCCGGGCAAGGCGGACGCCAAGCCGGCCGCCGAGCCCGGCATGGGCGCGATGGCCGCCGAGGGCGACGGCCACGGTGAGAAGAAGATGGCGCCCCAGCCCGTTCGCGGCCTGGCCGTCAGCGACAAGGGCCTCACGCTCGACCTCGCGCGGAGCACCGCGCCGCAGGGCAGGCGCTTCGACCTCGCCTTCCGCATCGTGGACCGCCGGGGCCGGACGGTGCGCGACTTCGACGTCGAGCACACGAAGCGCATGCACTTCATCGTCGTCCGCCGCGACATGACCGGCTTCCAGCACGTGCACCCGACCGAGAACGCGGACGGCACGTGGTCGGTTCCCCTGACCCTTCCCGACGCGGGCTCCTACCGCGTGTTCGCCGACTTCTCCGTCGATGACACGCCGCACACCCTCGCCGACGACCTCACCGTCGACGGCGCCGTGCGCTCGCGGGACCTGCCGGCGCCGGTCAGGACCGTGAACGTCGACGGCCTGCGGGTCTCGCTCACCGAGGGCGCGACGAAGGCGGGGACCGAGTCCGAGCTCGGGTTCACCGTCACGCGCAACGGCGCGCCCGTCGCCGTCGAGGACCACCTGGGCGCCAAGGGCCATCTCGTGGCGCTGCGGCAGGGCGATCTCGCCTTCCTGCACGTGCACCCCGACGAGAACAGCCTGAAGTTCATGGCCACGTTCCCGACCGCCGGCCGCTACCGCCTGTTCCTGCAGTTCAAGACCGAGGGCCGCATCCACACCGCCGCCTTCACCCACGATGACGCGCGATGAGCGCCCCCACCAAACCGAGCACGCACGTCGAGCTGCCGATCACCGGCATGACATGCGCCTCGTGCGCCAACCGCATCGAGCGCAGGCTGAACAAGCTCGACGGCGTCACGGCGACCGTCAACTACGCCACCGAGAAGGCCCGGGTCGAGTTCGACCCGGGCACGGTCGCCCCCGAGCAGCTGGTCGAGGCCGTCGCGGCCGTCGGCTACCAGGCCGCGCTGCCGACACGGGCGCCGGCGGACGGCCACGACGCGCCGCCGGAGCAGGACGAGACCGCGCCGCTGCGGCGCCGGCTCATCCTCGCCGCCGTGCTGTCGGTGCCGGCGCTGCTGCTGGCGATGATCCCGGCCCTGCAGTTCGACAACTTCCAGTGGCTGTCGCTGAACCTCGTCAGCCCCGTCGTGCTGTGGGCGGCGTGGCCGTTCCACAAGGCCGCGTGGGCCAACCTCAAGCACGGCGCCGCGACGATGGACACGCTCATCAGCGTCGGCACGCTGGCGGCCTGGCTGTGGTCGCTGTACGCGCTGTTCATCGGCGACGCCGGCATGAACGACATGCGCATGGGCTTCGACGTCATCCCGAACCCGGGTGAGGGCGCCGACCAGATCTACCTGGAGACCGCGGGCATCGTCACGACCTTCCTGCTCGCCGGCCGCTGGTTCGAGGCCAAGGCCAAGCGCCGCGCCGGCGCCGCGCTGAAGGCGCTCCTGGAGCTCGGCGCCAAGGACGTCGCCGTCGTCGACGCCGACGGCACCGAGCGCCGCGTCCCCGTCGAGCAGCTCACGGCCGGCGATCGCTTCGTGGTGCGTCCCGGCGAGAAGGTCGCCACCGACGGCGTCGTCGAGCAGGGCACCAGCGCCGTGGACATGAGCATGCTCACCGGCGAGTCGGTCCCGGTCGAGGTCTCCCCGGGATCCGAGATCGCCGGCGCCACCGTCAACGCCGGCGGCCGGCTGATCGTCCGCGCCACCAAGGTCGGCGCCGACACCGCCCTGGCCCAGATCGCCCGCCTGGTCGAGGACGCGCAGACCGGCAAGGCGCCGGTCCAGCGGCTCGCCGACCGGATCTCCGGCGTCTTCGTGCCGGTCGTCATCGCCCTGGCGCTCGGGACCCTGGGGTTCTGGCTCGGCACCGGTGAGAGCGCGACGTTCGCGTTCACCGCCGCCGTCGCCGTGCTGATCATCGCGTGCCCCTGCGCGCTCGGCCTCGCCACGCCGACGGCGCTGATGGTCGGCACCGGCCGCGGCGCGCAGCTCGGCCTGCTCATCAAGGGCCCTGAGGTCCTGGAGTCCACCCGCCGCGTGGACACCGTCGTGCTCGACAAGACGGGCACGGTGACCACCGGCCGGATGAGCCTCGTCGAGGTCACGGTCGCCGACGGCGTCGACCGCGACGAGGCGCTGCGGCTCGTCGGCGCCCTGGAGCACGCGTCCGAGCACCCGATCGCCCAGGCCATCGCCAAGGCGGCCGCGGCCGAGGGCGCGCTGCCCGCCGTCGAGGGCTTCACCAACCGCGAGGGGCTCGGCGTCGAGGGCGTCGTCGACGGCCACGCGCTGATCGTCGGGCGCCCGGCGCTCCTCGCCGACTGGGCGCTCCATCTGCCGGCGGAGCTCGACGCCGCCCGCACGGCCGCCGAACGCCGCGGGCAGACCGCGATCGCCGCCGGCTGGGACGGACAGGCCACCGCCGTGTTCGTCGTCGCCGACACGGTGAAGGACAGCTCGCCCGAGGCCGTCGCGTCGCTGAAGGCCCTCGGGCTGCGGCCCGTGCTGCTGACCGGCGACAACGAGACGACCGCCCGCGTTGTCGCTGCCGAGGTCGGCATCGACGAGGTCATCGCCGAGGTGCTGCCCGCCGACAAGGCCGACGTCGTGCGTCGCCTGCAGGCCGAGGGCCGCGTCGTCGCGATGGTCGGCGACGGGGTCAACGACGCGCCCGCGCTGGCTCAGGCCGACCTCGGCCTGAGCATCGGCACCGGCACCGACGTGGCCATCGAGGCCTCCGACCTCACGCTCGTCTCCGGCGACCTGCGCGCCGCGACCGACGCCATCCGCCTGTCCCGCGCGACGCTGCGCACGATCAAGCAGAACCTCGCGTGGGCCTTCGGTTACAACGTCGCCGCGATCCCCCTGGCGGCCATCGGCCTGCTCAACCCGGTCATCGCCAGCCTGGCGATGGTCCTCTCCAGCGTCTCCGTGGTCGGCAACGCGCTGCGCCTGCGCCGCTTCGAGGCCCGGCGCGGCGGGCGGTGAGGAGGAGTGCGGGCGGAGGGACTCGAACCCCCACGGCTTGCGCCACCGGCACCTAAAGCCGGCGTGTCTACCAGTTCCACCACGCCCGCTCTCCGAGGTGCGCGCTGACGCGCCGGATTGTATGGTCCGCGGCCGTCATGGCCGCGGGCGTGGTGATCGAGCATCCCAACCGCCGCCGGGCGGCGAACCGGG
>JAXDHC010000196.1:0-3964 GCA_034664705.1 Solirubrobacteraceae bacterium | reverse complement strand
GCGCGCACGACGCCGGCCTCGGCGTCATCGTCAAGGAGGCGCTCGCCAACGGTCGCCTCGCCGCGCCCGGCCGCGCCCCGGTGCTCGACCGCGTCGCCTCACGGCTGGGCGCCGCGCCCGACGCGGTCGCCCTCGCGGCGGTGCTGGCCCAGCCGTTCGCCGACATCGTGCTGAGCGGCGCGGCGACCTCCGGGGCGCTGCGGTCGAACATCCCCGCCGCGGAGGTGCGGCTCGACGGGCCGGCGCTCGCCGACCTCGACGCGCTGGAGGAGGACGGCGAGCGCTACTGGGCCGCGCGCTCGCGGATGGCCTGGACGTAGGGCGGCTCTACGTCTTGTCCTCGACCGTCCGCCCCTTCTCGGAGACCGGCGCGGGCTCCTCCCCGCGCGCGATCAGAGTCTCCCGCACGGCGAAGTCGTACGCGTACCCGCCGATCAGGCCGCCGAGGATCGGCCCCACGATCGGTATCCAGAAGTAGGCGCTGATGTTCCCGTAGTTGCCCGGCATCGCGATCTCGCCGTAGCCCGCGACCCAGGCGAACATCCGGGGCCCGAAGTCGCGCGCCGGGTTGATCGCGTAGCCGGCGTTCGCGCCGAACGACAGCCCGACCGCGACGACGATGAACCCCACCACGACGGGGGCCAGGTTCGCGCGGACCGGTTGGTTGACGTCGTCGGTCACGGCGAAGATGAACATCACGAGGAACGCCGTGCCGACGATCTGGTCGATCAGCGGCCCGACGATCGTCTTGAAGTACGGAGCGGGGAACGTCGCGAAGATCGAGTACGTCGGCACCGAGCTCGCCTCGCCGCGCGTGATGTTGTTCGCCCGCTCGAACGAGTCGATCGCCGCCTTGTAGACGATGTAGACGAGCAGCGCGCCGAGGAAGGCGCCGACCACCTGCGCGACGATGTAGGTGGGGACCTTCCGCCACGCGAACCCGCGGCGCGCGGCGAGGGCGATGGTCACCGCCGGGTTCAGGTGCGCGCCGCTGACGCCGCCGGCCACGTACACGGCGAACGTCACGGCGAAGCCCCATCCCCAGCCGATCAGGAGCCAGTCGCCGCTCGCGTCGAAGATCTTCGTCCCGCGGCCGGACTGGTTCAGGGCCGCCACCGCCATCGCGACCACCCCGTCGCCGAAGGCGATGATGATGAACGTCCCGAGGGCCTCGGAGGCCAGCTCCCCCGCCCTCGTGATGCGCCACCCGGCTCGCGCTCGGCCCGGCACGGCAGCAGCCATTCTCGCCCCTTCCGGTCGTCGTTACGACGCGCGCTAGGCCGTTGCGCGCGCGGCACAACCCCCCGGTCACGGTGCGGACCGCCGGGGTCTGCGCGGGGCGGCCACGGGGGATTCCCGCCTCGTCCACGTGGAGGTCATCGCCATGCCGATGCCAAGTGCCCGCCCCGTGCACGGCTCTCTGCCCGGGCCGTCGCGCCGCATCACCGTCGAGCCGCTGGAGACGCCCGCGCCCGTCCCGCTTCCCGAGCGATCCCCGGCGCCGGCCCCGGCGCCCGAGCGGCGTCCCGCGCAGCCCGCTCCGCCGGTGCCGGCGCGATGACGCGGCCGGTGGACGTCACCGCGCCCGACCTCGTGCAGGCCGTGATCGGCTACCGCCAGTGGCGCCTGCACGACGGCGCCCTGTGGTCGCCCTACACCGAGGACCGGTGGCGGCGCGGCGTCAACACGGCGGCGTGCCGCGCGGGCGGCGGCCACGCCGAGCCCGCGCCGGGCCACGACTGCACGTGCGGCCTGCACGCCTGGTACCGGCCGTGCCCGCGCCTCGCCTCGCCGGCGACCTCGCCGCTCGTGGCCGGCGCGGTGGCGCTGTGGGGCGACATCGAGCTGCATCCGACCGGGATGCGCGCCCAGCACGCGATGGTCGTCGTCCTCGTGCGACCGGTCCTGCCCGGCTGGAAGCGGCGCGAGGTCGCCGCGCTGGCCGAGGGGCTGGAGGCCGATGCGGTGCCGGCCCGGCGCCTTCAGGCGGCCGCTCGCGCGCACGGGGCGCCCGTCCCGGGCGGCATGGTGCCGCCGGCCCGCCGCTCGCCCGCCGGGGAGGCGTTCGCGGCGCATCTGCGCGCGACCGACGCCCTCAATTGGCGGCCGTCGTCGCTGGTCTCGGACCGGCAGGCGCCCGACCGGTCGCGGTGAGCGGCGCCGCCGGAGCTGCCCGTCGACGTTGTCAGCCTGAGGCCTGCAAGGTCGACACCCAGACCTTCCGGGGTGCCGGCCCCGGCGCTCACGGCCGGCCATCCCCGGCCCGGCAGACCCTCCAGGAGCGGAGTGATTGTTTGCTAAGCTAATTAGCGATGCTAAGCACTCCTCCGATCACCGGTCTCGCCGGTCGTCTGCAGCTCGTGCTCGCGCGCACCGCGCGGCGGCTGCGCCAGGAGGCGGGCGCGGACCTCAGCCCCTCGCTGAGCTCGGCGCTGGCCTCCATCGACCGGCACGGCCCGCTGACGCCGAGCGAGCTCGCGGCGTGCGAGCGCGTCCAGCGGCCGACCGTCACACGCGTCGTCGGCCGTCTGGAGGAGCTCGGCCTCGTGGCGCGCTCGCCCGATCCGTCGGACGGGCGCTCGTCGCTCATCGCGCCGACGCCCGAGGGCCGCGCGCTGCTGCGCCGGCTGCGCACGCGCAAGAGCCAGTACCTCGCCCGCCGGCTGTCCGGCCTCGACGCCGAGGAGCTCGCCACGCTCGAGCGCGCCGCCACCATCCTCGAGCGCATGCTCGACGAGGACGGGCGCCGATGAGCGCGGCGCTGCGGCGGCCATTCGGATCGCTCCGCGTCCCGAACTACCGGCGCTACTTCGCCGGGCAGGTCATCTCGCTCAGCGGCAACTGGATGCAGACGGTCGCCGAGGTGTGGCTCATCCTGCGCCTGACCGGCAGCGGAACGATGGTCGGCCTCGCCGCCGCCCTCCAGTTCCTGCCGGTCCTCGTCGCGGGCGCCTGGGGCGGGCTGCTCGCCGATCGCATCCCGAAGCGGCGCCTGCTCACGATCACGCAGGCGCTGATGGCGATCCCGGCTTTCACGCTGTGGGCGCTGACCGCCAGCGGGTCCGTCGAGACGTGGATGGTGCTCGCGCTCATCTTCACCCGCGGCGCCGTCAACGCCGTCGACAACCCGGCCCGCCAGAGCTTCGTCGTCGAGATGGTCGGCCCCGAGCGGCTCGTCAACGCGGTCTCGCTGAACAGCGTCCTCGTCCACACCGCGCGGATCGTCGGCCCGGCGACGGCCGGGGCGATCATCGCGTTCGCCGGCGTCGCGCCCTGCTTCCTGGTCAACACGCTGAGCTTCGTGGCGATGCTGGTCGCCCTGCGGCGCATGGACCCGGCGCAGCTGCGCCCCGCGCCGCGGGCATCGCACGAGCCCGGGCAGCTGCGGGCCGCCCTGCGCCACGTGCTCGCCACGCCGTCGCTGCGCATCCCGCTCGCCATGATGGCCGTCGTCGGGACGCTGTCGTTCAACTTCCAGGTCCTCCTGCCGCTCCTGGCGAAGTTCACGTGGGACGGCAACGCCTCCGCCTACGCCGCGCTGACGGCGGCGATGGGCGTCGGATCGGTCGCCGGCGCCCTGGCCTCCGGGGCGCGCGGGCGGGTGAGCCCGCGCCTGCTGACCGTCGCCTCGGTCGGCTTCGGCGCGCTGATGCTGCTCGCGGCGGCGGCGCCGACCTTCCCGCTCCAGCTCGCCGCCCTCGTGCCGCTCGGCGCGATGAGCGTGACGTTCGCCGCGGGCGTGAACTCCTCGCTGCAGCTCGCGGTCACGCCGGAGATGCGCGGGCGCGTCATGGCGCTCTACTCGGTCGTGTTCCTCGGCTCGACGCCGATCGGGGGCCCGATCACCGGCTGGCTGTCGCAGGCCGCCGGCCCGCGCTCCGCGCTGGTGCTCGGCGGGCTCGCCGCGCTCGTCGCCGGGCTCGTCGCCCGGCGGGCGTTCGCCCGCGCCGCCGCGCCCGGGGCC
>JAXDHC010000195.1:0-5651 GCA_034664705.1 Solirubrobacteraceae bacterium | reverse complement strand
GGAGACGTCGCGCAGGCGCGTGATCTCGGCCAGCGGCTCGGCGTGGTCCTCGACGCGAAGGTCGACGGTGCGCCGCCAGGGCTCACCGTCGGGCGGCGCGACGACGAGCGCCGCGGACTGGCGGCCGCGGACGTCGCCCCCCGCCGCCTCGGCGGCGTGCATGGCGACGAGCAGGCGCCGGGCCAGCGGACCCGCCGCCACCGCGAACGCGCGCGCCATCGCCGGCCACACCTCCGGGCCGCTCATCATGTTCGCCTGCACGCTGAACTGCTCGCCGGTCTCGTGGCCGGCGTGGGCGATGCATCCGTCGCCGGTGTGCACCGCGACGCGTCCGCCGGCGTCCACCATCGCGACCTGGCGGTAGCGCGCCTCCGCGTCCTCGGCGACGAGCCGGCGCAGCGCCTCCTCGGGCCCGGCGCCCGCCGCCATGAGATCGAGTCCGTGCGGGCCGTAGCCCGGCTCGGCGAGCGACTGCGTCGCCACCGCGCCGACGCCGGCGCGCGCCCACGACACCACGCTGCCGACGCTGAACCAGTGCGACTGGACGGCGACCCCCACCTCGCCCGTCTGCGGATCGCGGGCGACGATCGAGTAGGTGCCCCGGCGCACGGGCCGGAGCGTATCGTGGCGCGATGCCCCGACCCCGCCCGGACCGTCCGCGCGCCGACGACGTCCTGCGGCGGGTGCGCGCGGTCCCGCCGGGGTTCGTTCGCACCTACGGCGACGTCTCGCCCGGCGCACCGCGCTTCGCCGGGACCGTGCTGCACGCGTGCGCCGATCCGACCGTCCCGTGGCACCGGATCGTGCGCGCCGACGGGTCGCTGGCGAAGGGCGAGCGCCAGCGCGCGCTCCTCGACGCGGAGGGCGTGCCCTTCCGGCCCACCCGCCCCGACCGAGTCGACATGCGCGTGGCACGATTGCCCGACGATGTGGCTGCAGCGTGAGATCTCCCTGGACGCCCGCCCGCGCGGCTTCCATCTCGTCACCGGCGAGATCGTCGGCAAGCTGCCCGAGCTGCGCGAGCTGCAGGTCGGGCTGTGCCACCTCTTCATCCGGCACACCTCCGCGTCGCTGACGCTCAACGAGAACGCGTCGGCCGACGTGCGCCGCGACTTCGCCACGTGGTTCGACGCGGCGGTCCCGGAGGACTTCGGCGGATGGACGCACACCCTCGAGGGCCCCGACGACATGCCGGCCCACATCAAGGCCGCGCTGCTCGGTCCGTCGCTCTCGCTGCCGATCAGCCGCGGGCGCCTCGCGCTCGGCACGTGGCAGGGCATCTACCTGTGCGAGCACCGCGACCACGGCGGCCCGCGGTCCGTCGTCGCGACGCTGTCGGGCGAGTCGTAGCCGCCGCGCGCTACGAGTTCAGCCGCGACTCGGCGAGGTCGATCTCGTGCTGGAGCTTGCGCGCGGCGTCGTGGCTGAGCTTGCCCTCGCGGCGCAGGCGCGTGACGGCGTCGCGCTCGGCGGCCAGCGTCAGCGCGCGCAGCTCGCGGTAGGCGTCCGAGGAGTCCTCGGTCTCGACGCGCTCGTCGTCGATCTCGGCCGCCGCGCGCTCGGCGTGCTCGGCGTAGCTCGTGCGCAGGCGCTCGACCGTGGTGTCGGGCGCCTCGTCGTCCACGGCGGCGCGGTCCAGACGCTCCATCGCCGCCTGCGCCGCCTCCAGGCGCGCGCGCTGCTCGCTCTGATCGTCCTCGGCGGCCTGGCCGAGGCTCACCGCGCGCACGAGCATCGGGAGGGTCAGGCCCTGCACGACGATCGTCACGAGGATGGTCACGAAGGTGACCAGCAGCACGACGTCGCGCCCGGCGAGCGCGGCGCCGCTCTCCGTGGTGACCGGGACGGCCAGCGCCGCCGCGAGCGACACCGCGCCGCGCATGCCGCTCCAGCCGACGACGACGCGCTCGCCCGCGGGCAGCGCGTCGGACACGCGCGGCATCCGCGAGCGCATCGCCGAGAAGACGAGCACGAAGCCCATGCGGACGACCATCACGGCCACGGCGACGCCGATGGCCGGCAGCACGTAGCGGTCGAGCGGCCGCGGGGCGAGCGCGTCGAGCACGACCGGGAGCTGCAGCCCGACGAGCACGAACAGCACCGAGTCGAGCAGGAACGCGATGGCCGCCCAGAACGAGCGGACCTTCAGGCGCGTCTCGGGCAGCAGCATGTCGTTCATGTGCCAGACGCTGTAGAGGCCGACGGTGACGGCCGCGAGCACCCCCGAGGCGTGCGCGGCCTCGGCGGCGATGTACGCGGCGTACGGCGTGAACAGCGAGAGCGTGATCTCGATCTCGGGCTCCTGGATGCGGCGGCGCATCTGGCGGAGGATCCAGCCGACGATCAGGCCGATCACGACGCCGCCGGCGGCGATGAGCACCGTCTCGATCGCGGCGGAGCCGAGCGAGAACGTCCCGGCGGTCGCCGCCCCGACGGCGGCCCGGTACAGCGAGAGGCCGACGCCGTCGTTGACGAGCGACTCGCCCTCCACGATCACCGCGACGCGCTCCGGCACCTCGGTGTGGCGGAACACGCTCGCCGCCGCGACCGGGTCCGTCGGCGCGAGGACGGCGCCGAGGACGAACGCCATCGGCCACGACATGACGCCGATCAGCAGCCGTGCGACCGCGGCGACGGCGATGACGGTCAGCACGACGAGCGCGATGGCCAGCAGCGCGATCCGCCCCGACTGCGAGCGCAGGTCGCGCGGTGAGGCCGTGAGCGCGGCCGCGTAGAGCAGCGGCGGGAGGAACACGAGGAAGACGACGTCGGGCTCGAGCTGGATCCGCGGGCTGCCCGGGATCAGGGCGATCGCCAGACCGCCCAGGACGAGGAAGACCGGGTAGGGGACGTGCAGACGACCCGCCAGCTGCGCGAGCAGCGCGATGGCGAGCAGGAGCATCATCAGGAACTCGATGTCGTGCACGCCGCGGGCCTACCCGCGCGGCGCGCCCGGCCCCCACCGGGCCGCGCACGGCGACTGCTAGCGTCCGGCCGACGCAGCTGACCGCCGACACGCGCAAGCGCCTGTGCCTCGTCGCGGCGATCATGGGGTCGTTCGTCGCGCTCCTGGACTCGACGGTCGTCAACGTCGCCCTGCCCGCGGTCGAGCGCGACCTCGGCGGCGGGCTGGCCGGCCAGCAGTGGGTCGTCAACGCGTACCTGCTCGTCCTGGGGTCCCTCGTCCTCGTCGGCGGCTCGCTGGCCGACGTGTTCGGCGAGCGGCGCGTGTTCGCGCTCGGCGTCGCGGGCTTCGGCGCGACCTCGCTGCTCTGCGCCCTGGCACCGTCGATCGAGGTCCTCGTGGGGGCCCGCGCGCTGCAGGGCGCGTTCGGCGCGCTGCTCACGCCGAGCGCGCTGGCGGTCATCGTGTCGGTGTTCCGCCCCGACGAGCGCGGCGCCGCGATCGGGACGTGGACGGCGTGGACCGGCATCGCGGCGGTGCTCGGCCCGCTGGCCGGCGGGCAGATCATCGATCTCGCGTCGTGGCGGTGGATCTTCGCCCTCAACGTCCCGTTCGTGCTGCTCACGCTCGGCCTCGTCGTCGTCGCGGTGCCGGCGAACGCGCGCGAGGGCGACCGGCCGGCGATCGACTGGCTCGGCGCCGGCCTGTGCGCCCTCGGCCTCGCCGGACCGGTGTTCGCCCTCATCCGCCAGCCCGACCTCGGCTGGAGCTCGCCGGGGGTCCTCGGCCCCTTGGTCGCCGGGATCGCCCTGTTCGGCGCGTTCCTCGCCCACGAGGCGCGCACGTCCCGGCCGATGCTGCCCCTGACGCTGTTCCGGCGACGGAACTTCGCGGTCGGCAACGCCGAGACGTTCGCGATGTACGCCGGGCTCGCGGTCCTCTCGTTCTTCCTGATGCTGTTCCTGCAGCAGGTCGCCGGCTGGAGCGCGCTCGACGCCGGGATGGCGATGCTCCCGACGACGCTCATGATGTTCGCCCTCTCGCGCTGGTTCGGGCGGCTCGCCGATCGCTCGGGCCCGCGCGCGTTCATGGGCGGCGGGCCGCTGATCGCCGCGGCGGGCCTTGCGCTCATGCAGCGCGTCGACGCGCAGGTCGACTACGTCGCCGAGCTCCTGCCCGCGCTGCTCGTCTTCTCCCTCGGGCTGTCGATGACGGTCGCGCCCCTGACCGCCACCGTGCTCGCCGACGCCGACGAGCGCAACGCCGGGATCGCGTCGGGCGTCAACAACGCGGTCGCGCGGGTCGCCGGGCTGCTCGGGATCGCGGCGATCGGCGCGGTCGTCGCCGCGCAGTTCGCCTCCGCGCTCGACGCGCGCCTGGCCGGGCGCCCGCTGAGCGCGCCGGCGCGCCGGGCCGTCGCCGTGGCGCACGACCGGACGATCGCCCGCGTCGCGCCGGACGGGCTGGCGCCCGCGGAGCGCGCCCTCCTCGCGCAGGCGACCGAGGACGCCTCGGAGACCGCGTTCCATCTCGGCATGGGGATCGCCGCGCTGCTCGTCGCCGGCGGCGGCGTGCTCGGGCTCGTCGGGATCGCGAACCCGCGGCGCGAGACGCACGCGGCCGAGTGCCCCGGCGGCCAGCTCGCCGGCGTCCCGCGCGAGGCCGCGGCGGCGGCCGCCGGCGGGCCGGCGCCGGCGCCGGCCGCCGCGCGCGGCCCCTAGATCGCCCGGAGCTCCAGCGCCTCGAGGCTCGCGAGGCTGTGGCCGCTGGCGAACGTGTCGACGTGCGGCAGCGCGGCCGCCATCCCCTGGGCCAGCGGCTCGTAGCCCTCCAGCTCCTGGAGGGGGTTGATCCAGACGACCCGGTGCGCCAGCCGCCCGAGGCGCTCCATCTGCGCGCCGAGCAGGCCCGGATCGCCGACGTCCAGGCCGTCCGAGCACACGACCACCACGGCGCCGCGGGCCGTCCCGCGATGTCCGTGGCCGTCGAGGAACGCCTTGATCGACGCGCCGATGCGCGTCCCGCCGTCCCAGTCCTCGACCTGCGCGGCCGCCGCCGCCAGCGCCGCATCGGGATCGGCGCGCGCCAGCGCCGTCGACACGCGCGTCAGGCGCGTGCTGAAGCAGAACACCTCGCAGCGGCCGCTTGCGCGCAGCGCCGCGTGCGCGAACAGCATCAGTGCGCGCGAGTAGGGCATCATCGACGCCGAGACGTCGAGGACGAGCACGAGGCGCCGCGGGGTCAGGCGGGGGCGCCGCCGCACCGGCTGCAGCGGCTCGCCGCCCGTCCGCATCGACGCCCGCATCGTGCGGCGCAGATCGACCTCGCCGCCCCGCGCCGGCCGCCGGCGACGCGACCGCCGCAGCGGCGGCGCGATCCGCAGCCGGGTCATCAGGCGTGCCAGCTGCTGGAGCTCGGCCTCGCTCATCGCGGAGAAGCTCTTCTCGCGCAGCACCTCGGCGGCGCTGGCGCCGCCCCGCGCGGACAGCTGCACGGGCCCGGTGCCCGGCGCGTCGTCGCCGGCCTCCCCCGGCCCCAGCGCCCTGATCCGGTCCACGGACGCGACGCGCTGCGCGCTCGCGCCTTCGCGTCCGCCCCAGAACCGGCGGAAGAGCACGTCGTAGGCGGCGACGTCCTCCACCCGGGTCAGCAGCGTCGCGCGCCCGGCCCAGTAGATGTCGGCCGGCCCGGTCGCGGCCACCGCCTCCGAGAACCCGAGCAGCTGGCCGGTGGACACCGTGACGCC
>JAXDHC010000194.1:0-3385 GCA_034664705.1 Solirubrobacteraceae bacterium | reverse complement strand
CTGGCCGAGGCGCTCGGCAAGGACCCGCGCCACGTGCAGGTCGTCCTCGACGAGTCCGTCGAGGTGGTCCGCGCCGAGCGCGGCGTGCTGGTGACGCGCACGCGGCACGGCTTCGTGTGCGCGAACGCGGGCGTGGACGCGTCGAACGCGGGCACGCCGGAGACACTCGTCTGCCTGCCGCGCGACCCCGACGCGAGCGCCCGCGCGCTGCGCGCGCGCCTCCCCGGCCGCCCCGCCGTCGTGATCAGCGACTCCTTCGGCCGCGCGTGGCGTCACGGCCAGGCCGAGGTCGCGATCGGCGTCGCCGGGCTCGCGCCGCTCGAGGACTGGCGCGGGCGCACCGACGCGGCCGGCCGCGAGCTGCGCGCGACGTGGATCGCCATCGCCGACCAGGCCGCGGGCGCCGCGGACCTCGTCCGCGGCAAGGACTCCCGCGAGCCGGCCGTGGTCGTCCGCGGGCTCGAGCGCCATGTGACCGACGGGGACGGGCCGGGAGCGGCGGCGCTCATCCGCCCGGTGGACGAGGACCTCTTCGGGTAGGCCTGCGGGCGGCCGACGGTGCGCCACGTGACGCACTAAGTTGCCGTCCAACTGACGGTGAGTGCTCAGGGCGCCCACCGCAATCCACATATTCGGAGGAGAGCATGCGCAAGCACGTGCTGAGCGCTGCCCTGCTCGCCGGCATCGCCGTCCTGGGGATCGCCCCCGGTGCGATGGCCGCGCAGGGTGGCCGCTCTCGCCAGTTCGTCGTCGTCTACAAGGACGGCGCAAGCTCCAAGGCCGCGCGTCAGGCCATCAGGGCCGCGGGCGGCCGGATCGTCCACGAGAACCGCGCCGTCGGCGTCGCGACGGTCCGTTCCACGAGCCCGCGGTTCGCGACGCGGGCGAAGGCACAGCGCGCCATCGCCGGCGCCGCCGCCAACCGCGTCATCGGTCGCCGCCCGGGCGCCGGCCACGGCGACAAGCCGCCCTGGCGCGACGTCGAGGACGAGCCCTCGACCCGCGACCGCGACCGCCCGCAGCCGGCGCCGGCCAACGGCGACCAACTATCCGGCAAGCAGTGGGACATGGCGATGATCGGCGCCACGCCAACCGGCTCCTACGCCCGCCAGCAGGGCAGCAAGGCGGTTCGCGTCGGCATCATCGACACGGGCGTGGACGGCAGCCATCCCGACATCGCGCCGAACTTCGACGCCGCGCTCAGCCGGAACTTCACGAAGGACAACCCGGTTCCGGGCATCGACGACGGCCCGTGTGAGGTCCCGTCCTGCGTCGACCCGGCCGACGTCGACGACGACGGCCACGGCACGCACGTCGCCGGCACCATCGGCGCCGCGCTGAACGGGATCGGCGTCGGCGGCGTCGCCCCGGCGGTCGACCTCGTGAACATCCGCGCCGGTCAGGACTCGGGCTTCTTCCTGCTCCAGCCGACGATCGACGCGCTGACGTACGCCGGCGACGCCGGGATCGACGTGGTGAACATGTCGTTCTTCATCGACCCGTGGCTGTTCAACTGCCGCTCCAACCCGGCCGACACGCCGGAGCAGCAGGGCGAGCAGCAGACGATCATCGAGGCGACCCAGCGCGCGGTCGACTACGCGCGGGCGCACGGCGTCACGCTGGTCGCCGCCGCGGGCAACGAGTCGACCGATCTGGGCAACCCGACGCTCGACGAGACGAGCCCCGACTTCCCGGACGGCGCCGCGAGGAGCCGGACCGTCGACAACTCCTGCCTCACCATGCCGACCGAGGCGCCGGGCGTCGTGGTCGTGTCCTCCGTGGGCCCGGTGAACCCGGCGGCCTCGCCGTACCCGCGCAAGGCCTTCTACTCCAACTACGGGGTGGAGCAGACCACGGTCGCGGCGCCGGGCGGCGACAGCCGCGAGTTCTTCGGCACGCCGCAGTTCAACGCGCCGCAGAACCGGATCTTGAACGCCTACCCGCTGAACGTCGCCCGGGCGTGCGGCGAGGTCGACGCGAACGGGGTGCCGAACGGCACGACGACGTGCGCCCCGGGCCAGGCCGGCAAGGTGGTGCCACGGGCCGTGCCGCTCGAGCGCGACTGCTTCCAGGGCGCGTGCGCGCTGTACCAGTGGATCCAGGGCACCTCGATGGCCGCGCCGCACGCGACCGGCGTCGCGGCGCTGATCGTCGCGCAGTACGGGCGGCCGGATCGCGGCAACGGCGGCGTGACGCTGGATCCCGGTCGCGTCGAGCAGATCATGCGCCGGACCGCGACCGACGCCCCCTGCCCCGCGCAGGAGCCGTTCGTGTACCCCGAGCCGTCGAGCGCCGGGCTCGACGCGACGTGCGTCGGCGACGCCGACTTCAACGGGTTCTACGGCGACGGCATCGTGAACGCCCTCGCCGCCGTGGAGACGAGGCGGTAGGACGAGCACCGGCGCGCTCCGCGGGTACGCTGGCCCCCATGGCCGGCGACCCGCGGAGCGTCATGGTGTTCGCCGCCCCCGCCGACCCGCGCCGGCGCGAGCAGCTGGACGCCCTCGCCTTCGACGACGCCGCGGTCACCCGCCGCGACGTGATCGTCTCCGACGTCGCCGACCGCCTCGACGCGCTCGCGCTCTGCGACCTCTACGGCGTGGCGCCCGGCACGTTCGCCGTCGTCCTCATCGGGCGCGACGGCACCGAGCAGGAGCGCTGGGTCGAGCCGGTCGACACGGCGGACCTGTGGGCCGTGGTCGACGCGGAGGACTGACGGCGGCGCGACCCGCCGGGCCTGCGTCCTACGCGCCCAGGCGCTCGACGCGCCAGCGCCGTGCGCCGCGCGGCGTGGCGACCTCGATCACGTCGCCCGGCTCCGCGCCCATCAGCGCCTGCGCCATCGGCGACTCGGCCGAGAGGCGGCCGGTCTTGAGGTCGGCCTCCGTCGGGCCGACGAGCGTGAAGGTCGACGGGCGACCGGTCTCCTCGTCGACGACGTGGACGGTCGAGCCGAAGTGGACGCGGTCCGCGTCGGCGGCCGGCGCCTCGACGACGCGCGCGTTGCGCAGCCGCTCCGCGAGGCGCGAGATCCGCGTCTCGAGGTGGGCCTGGTCCTCCTTGGCCGCGTGGTACTCGGCGTTCTCCTTGAGATCGCCGTGCTCGCGCGCGGACGAGATGCGCTGCGCGATCTCGCGACGCCCCACGCCCTCCAGGCGCTCGAGCTCGGCCTTGAGCGCCTCGAGGCCCTCGGGAGTGATCGCTTCGCCGGCAGTCATCCGGCGATGCTAGCGGCCACGTGGGCCGCGCGGTCATGCCGCGGCGGCGAGCGGGTGGTGGGTGCGGATCTCGTAGAGGGTGGTGCGTTCGGCGGCGGGGCGTCCGGCGGCGTGGGCGGCGGCGATGAGTTGTGGGGGGTCCAGGCGGGTGCCGTGGTAGCTGCCGG
>JAXDHC010000193.1:0-4761 GCA_034664705.1 Solirubrobacteraceae bacterium | reverse complement strand
GAGGCGGCCAAGCAGGCGATCGCCAGCCCGCTGCTGGAGGAGTCCGTCGAGGGCGCCACCGGCATCCTGCTGAACATCACCGGCGGGCGCGACATCGGCCTGTTCGAGATCAACGAGGCGGCCGAGGTCGTGCAGGGCGCGGCGGACCCGACGGCCAACATCATCTTCGGCTCGGTCATCGACGAGCAGATGGGCGACGAGGTCCGCGTGACGGTCATCGCGACCGGCTTCGACCACGGCCGGGCGCGGCCGCGGACGGCGCGGGAGGAGACCCGCGACCGGGCCCGCAGCCAGGACCGCAGCCCGCGGGTCGAGCGCTCGTCGCTCGAGATCTCCGACGACGACATCGACATCCCGCCGTTCCTTCGCGACCGCTAGCGCGCGCCACGCGCGACCGCTGGGCCGCGCCACGCGCGACCGCTGGGCGGCGCCACGCGCGGCCACGGGACGCCGCCGGCGACGGTCGTCGGCGGGCTCCCGCGCCCGGCGGATCCCCGCACTGTGGGGGTTCGGTACAGATCCGCACCCAAGAGTGTGGAAACCCCCCTTGCCGCGGGCGCGCCCGCCCGCGAGGGTTGATGGGCACTCTCGACCCATCTCGTCCCTGGGAGAGCCGGACCGATGCAAGACATGACCGCCGACGACCTGAAAGAGCACCTCAAGCTCATCCAGGCCGCCACGACCGAGGATCTCGACGAGCTCCTGCACGACATGCTCGTGCGCGTCTACCCCTCGAAGAAGACGCAGGACAGCTGAGACCGGGCCGGCGGCCGCACGCCGCCGCCCATCGAAGACCGAACGACGCCGCACGCGAGGGCTCGCGTGGGGTTCGTCCTTCCGTGTGCCGGAGTCGCGGGGCCCGGGCCCTCGCAGACGCCGGCGCCACGCGGGCGAGGGAGCCCGCGTGACGCCGTGCCCACGCTCCCGCTGGGACTACCTGGCGATCCGCACCCGCCGGGTCACGGCCGGGCCGAGGCTCGCGAGCGTCGCGCCCGTGCGGATCGTCAGCTCGTAGCGCCCGCTGCGCAGCCGGCGGCGAAGCCGCGCGTCGGCGAAGCGGACGGTGCCGCGCCGGCCGGCGCGCACGGCGACGGTCCGCGTGGCGACCAGGCGCCGCGCCGCGCCGCGGCGCTCGTAGAGGCGCGCCTGCGCGACCACGCTGCCGGACGGGGCCGCGAACGACATCGCGATCCCGCGGCGGCGGACCGCCGCGAGCGACACCGACGCGGACAGCCGGACGCCCAGGATCCGCAGCGCCGGCGGCGCCGGGCCCGCGAGGGCGGCGGCGACGACCGGCAGCGAGGCGGACGGGCCGGCCGGCCCGGCGCCGGCGACGGCCAGCGGGGCGGGGCTCGCCGGCGTGGGCGCGGTGCTGCCCTGCGGGCCGCCGGGGCCGGCGTTGGGGCTGCCGCCGCCGCTGCCCGGGCCCGTGCCGGACGGCGTGTCCGGGACCGGCGGGGCGCCCTTGCGGATCGTCAGCGACTTGCCGGTCAGGAGCTCGGGGCTGCCCGCGACCGCGTAGGTCGCGGAGACGGTGATCGGCCCGTCGGCCAGCCCGGCGAGCTGCTCGGCGGTGAACGCCGCCGTCCAGGACTGCTCGGCGGTCGCGCCGGCGGCAAGGCCGGTCGCCGCGCTCGTGACGGGCGGCGTCACGCCGTCGTCGAGGCTCACGGCGGCGCCGATCACGTCGGCCGGTGTCGCCGCCGGGTCGGGCGCGAGGACCGCGGCCATCGCGGTGCCGCCGACGGTCAGGCCGCTCGCGCCCGGCTGGATGAGGCTCGTGCTGAGCGTCTTGACGGCATTGGACTGCCGCGGGGCGGTGCACCCCGCCACCGGACCCGGCGTGTCGACGCCGTCGAAGACCTGGGCGTCGGGGCCGGGGACGAGGTGCCCGAAGCCCATCGCGTGCGTGGCGCCGAGCAGCGCGCGCTTGCGGGCGGCCTCGTCGAGGTTGTCGCGGTTGCGGAACGGGGTGGTGCGGCCGTCGTACGGCTTCTCGTAGACGGCCGTCCAGCCGCTCCGCGTGCCGGACGTCCGGACGACGCGATCCGGCGAGCCGCGGAAGCCGCCGTTGCGGAACTCGCCCGAGTCGAGCGACGCGACGTCGATCGGGGTGCCGTCGACGCGCTCGGCGATGCCCCGCACGACGATGTCGCCGTTGGACAGCTCCTCCGGCGCCGAGTCGATCCTGATGCGGTCCACGGTGACCTCGTCGGTGCTCGTCACCGTGACGGCGTCGGCGTCGTACTCGCGCACGACGATCCGGTCGCCGGGGACGATGTCCGGGGTGTGGCCGGTCCAGCACTCGCCGGGGGCCGGTGCGCCCGCCGGGGCGTGGTTGACCTCGAGCCCGATCGCGTCCGGGGTGGCGTTCGCGAGGCCGCCGGCCGGCCCGCGGGCGGTGCCGATGCGGTGGCTCCCGCGCCATACGTCGACCTGCACGTCGGCGTCCCGCGGGTGACCCAGCGCCGCGACGAAGTCCAGGTTGTGGAAGACGCTCACGCTGTGACCGGCGGTCACTCCGACCCCGGTCTGCTCGGCGTGCGCCGGGGCGGTCGCGACCGCCGAGGCGGCGAGCGCCGCGGCGATCGACCAGCGTCCGAGGGCGCGCCGTGCCGAGTGGCCGCCGGCCGTTCCTGGTTGCGTCAAAGGGGGTCCTTCCCGTGTTGCGTTGTGCGGCCCGCACCCGGCGGGCCGTCATACCGCGCGGAATGGTGTCCGCCTGCTGACATCGCCATGAGGGCACTTCCTGCAGATCTCGGTGCGGGTTCGCGCAACGGGGCGCCGGGCGCCCACGGTCGGTGCCGGCGGGTGCGCTGAGGGCGCTGGTAACGTGCGCCGACGGTGGCCCCTGCCCCGTCGGAGACCCTGAAGCGCACGCCGCTGTACGCACGTCACGTCGAGGCGGCGGCCCGGGTCATCCCGTTCGCCGGCTGGGAGATGCCGGTGCACTACGCCGGCATCCGCGAGGAGCACGTCGCCGTGCGCACGAGCGCGGGCGTCTTCGACGTCTCGCACATGGGCCAGATCGAGACGACGGGCCCGCAGGCGGCCGCGCTGCTCCAGCGGCTCCTGTCCAACGACGTCGAGGCGCTGGCCGTGGGCGCCTCGCAGTACGCGGTCCTGTGCCGCGAGGACGGCGGTGTGCTGGACGACCTGCTCACCTACCGCCTGGCGCCCGACCGCTTCCTGACGGTGACGAACGCCGCCAACCACGAGCGCGACCTGGCGTGGTTCCTGCGCCATGCGGCCGGCTTGGACGCGGAGGTCGCCGACGCGCTCGACGCGTACGCGATGCTGGCCGTGCAGGGCCCCGGCGCCCGCGAGGTCGTGCAGTCGATCGCCGACGCGCCGCTGCCGCCCCGCCACACCAGCGCGAAGCGCACACTCGCCGGCGCGCCCGCGCTCGTGTGCGGGACGGGCTACACCGGCGAGGACGGCGTCGAGGTCCTCTGCGCTCCGGCGGACGCCGTCCGCCTGTGGGACGAGCTGGTCCGCCGCCGGGCAGTGCCGTGCGGCCTGGGCGCGCGCGACACGCTGCGCCTGGAGGCGTGCCTGCCGCTCTACGGCAACGACCTGTCCGAGGACCGCGGCCCGATCGAGGCCGGCCTCGGCTGGTGCTGCCGCGAGGAGACCGGCTTCATCGGCTCCGAGGCGGTGCGCGCCGTGCGCGAGGCCGGTCCGTCCGAGCGGCTCGTGCCCCTGCGGCTCACCGAGCCGGGCATCCCGCGCCCCGGCAACGCCGTCGCCGGCGGCGGCGTGGTGACGAGCGGGACGCTGTCGCCGTGCCTGCAGGTCGGCATCGGCATGGCCTACGTGCCCCCCGCCGAGGCGCAGGTCGGGACCAAGCTTCAGATCGACGTCCGTGGCAAGACCCGCGGGGCCGTGGTGGCGCAGCGGCCCCTCTACAGCAAGGAGCGAGATGGCTGACGCGAGCTACCCCGACGACCTCCGCTACCACCCGGAGCACGACTGGGTGCGGCTGGAGGGCGACATCGCCACGTTCGGGATCACCTGGTTCGCCCAGGACGCGCTGGGCGAGGTCGTCTTCTTCGATCCTCCCGAGGTCGGCAGCACGGTCACGAAGGACCAGCCCTACGCCGAGGTCGAGTCGGTCAAGGCGGTCTCGGACGTGGTCGCGCCCCTGTCGGGCGAGATCGTCGAGGTCAACACCGAGCTGGGGAAGGCGCCGGAGGCCATCAACACCGACCCGTACGGCGAGGGCTGGCTCGTGAAGGTCCGCCTGTCCGACCCCGCCGAGCAGGACGCCCTCCTGGACGCCGAGACCTACGCGGCGAGCCTGACATGAGCCGGTACACGAGCATCACGGCCGAGGACCTCGGCGAGATGCTCGCGGCGATCGGCGTCGGCTCCGTCGAGGAGCTCTTCGATCGCCAGGTGCCGGCCGGGGTCCGCCTCGGGCGCCCGCTGGATCTCCCGGCCGGGCTGTCCGAGCAGGAGGTCCACGCGCACCTGCGCGAGCTCGCCGAGCGCAACGTCTCCGCCGACGACGCGCTGTGCTTCCTCGGCGGCGGCATGTACGACCACTACGTCTCCGCGGTCCTCGACATGCTGACCGAGCGCTCGGAGTTCCTGACGCCCTACACGCCCTACCAGCCGGAGGTCTCCCAGGGCGGGCTGCAGGTGATGTTCGAGTACCAGACGGCGATCAGCGAGCTGACCGGGCTGCCGGTGTCCAACGCGTCGGTGTACGAGGGGCCGAGCGCGGTCGCGGCGGCGGCCTACCTCGCGCGGATCGCC
>JAXDHC010000192.1:0-2690 GCA_034664705.1 Solirubrobacteraceae bacterium | reverse complement strand
GAGGCCGAGCTGTCCGAGCTCGACGACGAGGACGCCGCGGCGATGCGCGCCGACCTCGGCGTCTCGGAGTCCGGCCTGCAGCGCGTCGTGCGCGGCGCCTACGACCTCCTCCAGCTGCTCGCGTTCTTCACCGCCGGCGAGGACAAGCCCGCGCAGTCCTGGCACATGCGCCGCGGCCGGACCGCGTGGCACGCGGCGGGCGAGATCCACAGCGACATCCAGCGCGGGTTCGTCCGCGCGGAGGTCATCGGCTGGGACGCGCTCGTCGAGGCCGGCGGCTACGCCGGGGCGCGCGACAAGGGCTCGCTGCGGCTCGAGGGCCGCGACTACGTGATGCGCGACGGCGACGTGATCACGGTGAAGTTCACGCCCTGAGGATTCTGCGCGATGCACGCGGGCCGGGTCGACCGCCGTGGACTGTGGGCGGCGGCGCGCTCCGGAGCTCGAGGACCTCAAGGAGGCCGCGCATGTGGAGCGCCACTGCCCGTGAAGCCGAGCGACGGCCGAGTCCGGCGCGCGGGTCGGTGCTCCCGATCCCCGCGCGCCGGTGAGGCCCAGAGGTCAGCGGTCGACGACGAACTCGTCGGTCGCCACGCGATCGACGCGCTTGTGGAAGCGCTCGCCGACCTTGCCGCCGATGACGGCGAACAGCAGGGTCACGATGATCGCGACCGCGCCCGTGATAGCGCCGCCGGCCGTCAGCGTGTCGCCGCCGATGGCGATCCGCGGCAGGTTCAGCCGCTGGAAGACGTCGTACTCGGTGCCGCCGATCGCGGCGAGCGCGGCGACGATGATCGCCGCGAGGATCGTCCACAGCCATACGCCGATGCCCTGCCGGGCGCCGTCGAAGCGGGCCATCCGCCCGGCGACGTAGCCTCCGGAGAACCACGCGATCGCGAGCACGACGAGCAGGGCGATGCCGCCGCCCAGGCCGATCGTCTGCGCGCTGCTGGCGTCGGCCGCGGCGTTCGCCGCGTCGGTGGTCGACAGCCCGAGCGCCACGCCGGCGCCGACGAGGATCGCCGTCAGCATCGACGCGAGGCCCATCGCGCAGAGCCAGCCGAAGAAGTCGGCGCCCCACTGGAACCCGCCGAAGCGGTCGCGCTGGCGCTCGCGCATCGTGGCGAGCTCCTCGGTGGCGAGGACCGGGGCGTGGCGGCGCGTCGCGGGATCGGCGTCGCCGTCCCCGACGCGGTCGCGCTCGATGTCGCGATCGCGCAGGGCGCGGTTCTCCGTGTCGCGCTCGTGGCGCATGGTCCGGTCGTCGGCCGTCGTGCGCCGGTGCTCGGTGTCGCGGTCGTCGTCGCGCATGGCGCGCGCGCCGGCCATCGCGCCGGCGCCCGCGGCCGCGCCACCGGCCGCCGCCCGGCCGGTCCCGCGGTTGTCGCGATGCTCGCCGTCGTCGCGCATGGCGCGGTCGTCGGCCACGTCGCGGCGGGCGGCCATGCGCTCGTCCTCGATCGCGGCCTCGCGCGAGAGCGGGCGGTCTCCGGCGTCGTCGCGGCGGTCGTCCCGCGCGCGGATGTCGTCGTCGCGGTGCATGCGGTCGCGATCGTCCATGTCGTCGCGGTCGCGCGCCGTCCCGTCCTCGTTCTCGACGGTCCCGCCGCGGGACGTCGAATGGGGCTCGTCGACCACGATGCCGCGGTCGCGCTCGCCGGGCGTCTCGCGGCGGCCGAACCGCGGGTCGTCGTCCGTCCTCGGGCTCTCGGCCCGGAGCTCCTGCTCGTTCGCTTGCCGCTCGGCGGCGCGCTCGGACCCGCGCTCGCCTGTGGCGACCGAGCCCTCTCCCGTGCGGCCTGACCTGCGGAACCGCTCGAACATGTGCAAATCTCCCTTCAGCGTGCGCTGATGTCCCCTCTGGCGTTCCCGCTGAGCGAGCTTCGCACGCCCTCTCAGGGCGCCAACGCGGCCAGGCGCTCGGCCAGCCGGTTCATCCCGCGCTCGCGCGCGGCGTCGGCGGCGGCCGCCCACGTGGTCGGCGCGTCGGGCGGTCGCGGCAGGTCGACGTGGCGCAGCGTGGCGATGTCGCGGTAGGCGCGCAGGGCGTCCGCGTCGTCGGTGACGGCGGCCCGCACGCGCGGGCGCAGATCGGTGCGCGGGCTCGCGGCCGCGGCGATGAGCGCGTCGAGCGTCTGGTGCTCGCGCAGGAGGTCGCGTGCCGTCTTCTCGCCGATGCCGCGCGCCCCGGGCAGGCCGTCCGACGGGTCGCCGCGCAGGGCGATGAAGTCGGGCACCTGGTCCGGCGTCACGCCGTAGCGCCCGTGGACCTCGGCCGGCCCGATGACCTCCGGCTCGCCCTTGCCCGACCCCGCCGGGTAGAGCACGCGCACCCGGTCGCCGACGCACTGGAACATGTCGCGGTCGCCGGTGAACAGGAGCGCCTCGCCGCCGGCCTGCGTCTCGATGGTCGCCAGGCTGCCGAGGATGTCGTCGGCCTCGAGGTCGTCGGCGTTCAGCACCGTCCAGCCGAACGCGCCGAAGTACGCGGGTGCGTCGGCCCACTGGGGCTGGAGCTCGTCGGGCATCTCGGGGCGGGCGGCGTGGTAGCCGGGGTAGAGCTCCACCCGGTAGGGCGCGGCCTCCGCGCCGAAGGCGAGCACGACGGCCCGCGGATCGTGGCGCTCGACGGCCTGCAGGACGAGGTTCGACGTGCCCAGCAGCGCGTTCACCGCGACCCCGTCGGGGCC
>JAXDHC010000191.1:0-3583 GCA_034664705.1 Solirubrobacteraceae bacterium | reverse complement strand
TGAGCTTGTTGAAGATGCTCGTGACGTGCTTCTCGACCGCGCGCTCGGTCACGACGAGCTGGTCGGCGATCGCGTGGTTCGAGCGGCCCTCGGCCATCAGGCCGAGCACCTCGCGCTCGCGCGGGCTCAGCTCGCTGAGCGGGTCCTCGCGGCGCCGGCGGCCCAGGAGGCGGGAGACGACCTCGGGGTCGAGCGCGCTGCCGCCCTCCCCCACGCGACGCACGGCGTCGACGAAGCGCTCGAGGTCGGCGACGCGGTCCTTCAGCAGGTAGCCGACGCCCTCCGCGTTGGAGGACAGCAGCTCCATCGCGTAGCCCTCCTCGATGTACTGCGAGAGCACGAGCACGCCGACGCCGGGGTGCTTGTCGCGGATCTCCGCCGCGGCGCGCAGGCCCTCGTCTGTGTGGGTCGGCGGCATGCGGACGTCGACGATGGCGACGTCGGGCTTGTGCGCGCCGACCTTGCGCAGCAGGTCCTCGGCGTCGCCGGCCTGCGCGACCACGTCGAGGCCGGCCTCCTCGAGGAGGCGCGCGACGCCTTCGCGCAGCAGCATGCTGTCATCGGCCAGGACTACTCGCATGGCATCCAGGGGGTGTTGGCGGGGACCACGGTGGCTCCTGGGGGTGGGGGTTGGACCTCGAGACGGCCGCCCCGCGCAGCCGGAGCGCGCAGGTCGGTGCCGGCCGAGGGGTCGGCGCCGCCGTGTCCATCATCGCGCACCGCCATGACGGCATGGCCGTGGCGGGGCCCGGCGAGGACTATCCGCCCCGCGGCGGCGGGCTGTCGATCGGTGCGCATCGCCTCTACGTCTACCGGAACCGGCCGGTCCGCATGGGTGCCGGCGCGCCAAGCCGCGCCGCGGGCGCGGTCTCGCGGGCGCCATCGGCGCCCGGCGAGCTACAGCAGCTCGGCGATCGCCGCGCCGGAGAGCTCGCCCTTGGAGATGAAGCCGCGCGCGCCGCTGCCGGCGACCAGCGGCCCGAAGTCCGACGAGTCGCGGCTGGACGTGAGCACGACCGCCGGGGCGCCCTGATGGCTGGTGATGTTCTGCGCGACCGAGAAGCCGTCGAGATCGGGCAGGTTCACGTCGAGCAGCACGAGGTCGGGATGCAGCTGGAACGCGGCCTCGATGCCGCTCGTGCCGTCCGGCGCCTCGCCCACGACGTCGTAGCCCTCGGCCTCCAGCAGCATGCGGGCGGTCGCGCGGAAGGTCGGGTGGTCGTCGACGATGAGGACGGTCGTCATCACTGCACTAATAGTCGGTGACGCATGCGCTGGCCCGTATACGGTTAGCCGCACCCGAGTCCGGATGCGAGCTCGGAATAGGCTGCGGCGGGATCGTCGGCGCCGAACACCGCGGTGCCGGCGACGAACAGCGTGGCCCCCGCCTCCGCGCCGGGCCCGACCGTCGAGCGATCGACGCCGCCGTCGACCTCGAGGTCGCGGTCGGCTCCGATCAGCGCGCGCAGCCGGCGGATGCGGTGAAGCGACCGCGGGATGAACGCCTGGCCGCCCCATCCCGGGTTGACCGTCATGCACAGGGCCTGGTCGACGTCCACCTCGGCGAAGACGCCCAGCGGCGTCGACGGGCACACCGCGAGGCCGGCGCGGCAGCCCGCCTCGCGGATCGCCTCGAGCGTGTAGTCGAGGTGCGGCGTCGCCTCGGCGTGGATGGTGATCGTGCCCGCGCCCGCCGCCGCGAAGGCCGCGATCTGGCGCTCCGGGCGCTCGATCATGAGGTGCACGTCGAGGTGCGCGCCCATGTCGCGCAACGCCTCGACGGCGTTGGGCCCCATCGTGATCGGCGGCACGAAGTGGCCGTCCATCACGTCGATGTGGATGACCGACGCCCCGGCGTCGAGGACGCCGCGCACCTGCTCGCGCAACCGCCCGAAGTCGGCGGCGAGGATGGATGGGGCGATGCGGCGCGTCATACCTCGACGAGCATCGAGCCGCCGCAGTGGTTGCAGGTGAGGGTCGCGGTGCTGGTCATCCGCACGATCGTCGAATGCTCCCCGCAGTTGGGGCAGGCGGAACGCAGCTCGAAGCGATGCAGGCAGTAGACACAGCGGTAGCGCCCCGGGAGGTTGCTCGGGCGCAGCCAGGGCTCATGGCAGGACGGGCAGGACAGCCCGAGGTCAGCCTCCATCCCGGGCAATATAGAAGCCGTCCGTCCCGTCCCGGTGCGGCCACGTGCGGATCGGCTCGGGGACGCGGAGGCGCTCCTCGGCCGGGGAGATCGTGCAGACCGAGTAGACGAGCACGCCGCCCGGCCGCAAGGCACGGCGCGCGGCGGCGAGCAGGGCGTCCTGCTCCTCGGACATCTCCGCGATGCCCGCGGGGGTCGCGCGCCAGCGCAGGTCGGGGTGCGACTGCAGCGTCCCCAGGCCGCTGCACGGCGGATCGAGCAGGACGCGATCGAAGCCGTCCGGGTCGCTGAACCCCTTGGCGTCGGCGGTGACGACGTGGACGGAGTCGGCGTGCATCCGCGCGGCCGTCGCCCGCAGCGCGCCGGCGCGCCGCGCATGGCGCTCGACGGCGACGATCTCCCCCGTCCCGCCCATGAGCGCCGCGAGGTGGGTCGTCTTGCCGCCCGGCGCGGCGCACAGGTCGAGCACGCGCTCCCCGGGCTGCGGATCGACGATGCGGGCGACGCGCTGCGACGCGCGCGACTGCGGCGTGAACGCCCCCGCCGCGTAGCCGGGATGCGCGAGCGCGTCGAACGCGCCCTCGACGACGATCGTCTCCCCGTCCCGGCGGCCGGGGATGCCGGACAGGTCGAGGTCGACGAGCGTGTTGACCCGCAGGGCGAGCTCGGCGGGCTCGTTGTTCGCGGCGAGCAGCGCGCGCGTCTCGCCCGCGCCGAGCGCTTCCCACCACAGGCCCACGAGCCACTCCGGGTGCGAGTGGCGGATCGCCGCGCCCCCGACCGTCGTGTCGTCGGGCAGCTCGACGCCCTCTCGCTGGACGCGCCGCAGGACGGCGTTGACGACACGGTGGCCTGGACTTGGCTTGGCGAGCTCGACCGCCTCGGCGATCGCGGCGTGCTCGGCGACGCGGTCGAGGAACAGCAGCTGGAAGAGCCCGAGCTGCAGGGCCGCCCGCACGCCGGGCTCGAGGCGGCCCTTCGTGCGCGCGTCGATGACGTGGTCGAGCGTGAGACGGCGCTGAACCGTCCCGAAGGCCAGCTGCTTGGCCAGGGCGCGCTCGCGCGGGTCGAGGTCGCGCGCCTCGCCGTGCAGCGCCCGGTCGGCCCACGCGCCCTCGGCGATGACGCGCCGCACGACCGCGTAGGCGGCGCGCCGCGCCGGCGTCACCGCGCCCGTGCCCGGCGACGCGCGCGGCGTCCGGTGCCCGCCGCCGGACGTCACCGTCCGACGAGCGCGAGCACCCGCACCGGGCTGCCGGTCCCGTCCACGAGCTTCAGCGGCGCGGCGACGAGCACGGCGCCGGTCGGCGGGAGCTGATCGAGGTTCGCGAGCTGCGTCAGGCCGTACTTGCCGGCGCCCATGAAGTAGTTGTGCACCGGGAACGGCGGGTCGAACGCCGCGGCGCCGCCGGCGTCCGTGCCGACCGTCTCCAC
>JAXDHC010000190.1:0-8582 GCA_034664705.1 Solirubrobacteraceae bacterium | reverse complement strand
GGCTTCGACGGCGTCCCCGACGCCGGCGACTCGTTCCGCGTCGTCGAGAACGACCGCACCGCCCGCCAGCAGGCCAACGAGCGCGCCGTCCGGCTGCGCAACGAGGCCCAGGCACGCCGCGCGGGGCGCAAGGTCTCCTTCGACGAGATCTTCCGCGGGATCCAGGAGGGTGCGGTCCAGGAGCTCAACCTCGTGCTCAAGGCCGACGTCTCCGGCTCGCTGGAGGCCTTCGAGGACGAGATCGCCCGCCTGCCGCAGAGCGAGGTGCAGGTCAACGTCGTGCGCAGCGGCGTCGGCGGCATCAGCGAGTCCGACGTGATGCTGGCCGCCGCGTCCGACGCGGTGATCCTCGCCTTCAACGTCCGCCCGGTCGGCGACGCACGCGCGGCCGCCGACCGCGAGGGCGTGGAGATCCGCGGCTACTCGGTCATCTACAAGGCACTCGACGACCTGCGCGACGCGATGCAGGGCATGCTCGCGCCGGAGGAGGTCGAGGAGACGGTCGGCACGGTCGAGGTCCGCGCGACGTTCCGCGCCTCGCGGATCGGCACGATCGCCGGTTCCTACGTCACCGACGGCCGCATCACCCGTGGCGCCAAGGTGCGCGTGGTCCGCGACGGCACGGTCATCTACGACACGACCATCGACTCGCTCAAGCGCTTCAACGAGGACGCCCGCGAGGTCACCTCCGGCTACGAGTGCGGCATCGTGCTCGCCAACTTCCAGGACGTGAAGGAAGGCGACGTGCTCGAGGCCTACGAGACGCGGCAGGTCGAGCGCGCGCTGTCGTAGCGCGCGCTCGCTCGCAGCAGGTCGGGTTCTCGGGCGGCGCCCCGCGCGGCGCGGGCGCGCGACGCCGTGGGTCGGCATCGAGGGGAGGCACTTCGGCCTGCCCGCGGCACCCCACGGCGCGAGGGTCGACTTGGGCCCGGAAAACGGGCCAGAAGTCGACACACATCGCGCTCGGCGCGGTTGCGGGTCGGATGTCTCAGCCTCAGGCTGACGAACTCGACACCCGACGCCGGCACGGGCCGCGAGCGCCCGGGCGCGGGCGCATCGACGCGCGAGGGGCGACACCCTCCCCTCGATGCCAACAGACCACGCCTCGCACCGCCGCCCGCGCCCCGCGCGGAGCGCCACGGGGCGCTCGCGGCGCGCCGACAGGCAGCGCCACGACCCAAGCGAGCGCCACGACGCGCCGCTCACGCACCGCCACCCCGCGCCCACCGCTACCTAGCCCCGCGCCGCCCGCCGCCGCCGCACCACGACCCCGACCGCCAGCCCGTACGCCACGTGGTCGGCCCACTGGCGTCCCTGCGGCAGCGCTCGGATGCGCGGGAAGCGCCGCCCGATGAGCCCGAGGTCGAGCGCGGCGATCCCGACCCCGGCGGCCACGGCGGCGGGAACGGTGAAGCGGCGGGGGAGAGCCACCGAGAGCACGGCCGCCCAGCCGAGCGACAGCGCGAGGTGCACGGGCACCGCCGCGCCGACCAGCGCCGCGGTGCTCCGCGACCGCGGCAGCACGATCGATCCGGCCGCCGTCGCGCCGTCCAGGAGGCTTCCGCGCGTGGCGATCGTCCACGTCGTCGAGGGGGCCGCGCTGAGCGCCGCGCCGGCGGCTCCGGCCGCGAGCGCGTCGGCGAGCGCTACCGTCAGGGGGGTGTCGTCGGACGCGTACGTCGCCTTGATCCTCATCCACCTCCACTTTCCCGACTCCGGGAGCCTCAAGACCAAGCGCAAGGACCTGTCGTCGGTGAAGGCGCAGCTGCACGGACGCTACGGCGTGACCGTGGCGGAGGTCGACGGCCAGGACACGTGGCAGCGCTCGACGCTGGCCGCGGCGCTGACCGGTGGGTCGCTCGGGAATCTGGAGGCTTCCGTGGACCGGGTGGAGCGGTTCCTCCTCGAGCGCTTCCCGGAATCCGTCCGCGTGCAGCGCACCCTGACGTCGTTCGAGGACGCGGGAGGGCTAGGATGAGCGCCCAGAGGATGCGCCGGGTCAACCAGGCGATGCGGCAGGTGCTCGGTGACGCCCTCGCTCAGGACCTGAAGGACCCCCGCGTCGGATTCGTGACCGTGACGGACGTGAAGACCAGCACCGACCTGCGCCACGCGCGCGTCTACGTGAGCGTCCTCGGCGACGAGGCCACCCGGACGGCGACGCTGGACGGGCTCCAGTCGGCCCGCGCCTTCCTCCAGGGTCGCATCGCCGGCGAGCTGCGGATGAAGCGCACGCCCGAGCTGAGCTTCGAGCTCGACGAGACCGCCGAGCGCGCCGCGCGCCTGGAGCGGCTGATCGAGCAGGAGCAGGGCTCGTGAGCACGGTGGGCACCGACACCGCGCTCGAGACGCGTCAGCAGGTCCTCGAGGAGATCGGCAGCGTCGAGAAGTTCGTCCTCGTCACCCACGAGCACCCCGACGGCGACGCGCTCGGGTCCCTCGTCGGGATGCACCGGGTGCTCCTCGGGCTCGACAAGGACTCGGTCATGTTCATGGCCGCCGACGAGTTCCCGCTGCCCTACGAGTACCGGTTCTTCACCTTCGAGGGCCTGCAGAGCACGCCGCCCGAGGACCTCGACGAGCGCACGATCATCTTCCTGGACTGCGGCAACATCGACCGCAACCCCGTCCACGCGTTCAAGAGCGAGGACGCGCACATCCTCAACATCGACCACCACCACGACAACACGCGCTTCGGCACCGTGAACCACGTCGTGGAGGACGCCTCGTGCACGGCCGAGATCGTGTGGGACCTGATGGCGCCGCTCGGCGTCCAGCCCACGCTGGAGATCGCCGAGGCGCTGTACGTCGGCCTGGTCACCGACACCGGCAAGTTCATGTACGAGAACACCGGGCCGCGAGCGCACGTCATGGCCGCCGAGCTCATCGCCGCCGGCATCGACGTCCACGGCATCTACCGCCGGCTGTACGAGGACACGCCCTATCCGAAGCTCGAGCTGCTCGGGCGCGGCCTGCAGAACCTGCGGCGCTACGACGAGGGCCGGCTGGCCTTCGCGCGGCTCGGCCGCGAGGACTTCCGCGGCGCCGGCGCGGAGGAGAGCTACTCCGAGGGCATCATCGACCACCTGCGGTCGATCCAGGGCACGAAGGTTGCCGCGCTGGCTCGTGAGCTGCTCGACGGCGACGGCACCCGCAAGAAGGTGTCGCTGCGCTCGGCCGACGGCGACGTCGACGTCTCGGCCATCGCCCGCGCCGGCGGCGGGGGCGGCCATCGCCAGGCGGCGGGCTTCACCACCGAGCTGGCCGACGACGACCTCGTCGCGTTCCTGCGCGAGCAGGTCGCCGCCCAGCTGTAGGGCGCAGCCGCCTCCCGTGGACGGCCTCGTCCTGGTCGACAAGCCCGCCGGCAAGACCTCGCACGACCTCACGCTCGCGACGCGCCGCGCGCTTCAGATCCGCAAGGCCGGCCACGCGGGCACGCTCGATCCCTTCGCGACGGGCCTCCTGCTCGTGCTCGTCGGCCGCGCCCGGCGCGCGCAGCGCTTCCTCACGGCCCTGCCGAAGACCTACGTCGCCGTGGCGCGCTTCGGCGCGGTGTCGACGACGGGCGACCCCGAGGGGGAGATCACCCACACCGGCGTGATGGCGCCCGAGGAGCTCGTGCTGCCGACCGGGCTGATCCGCCAGCGCCCGCCGATCTACAGCGCGATCCGCGTTCAGGGCGTGCGCGCCTACGAGCGCGCGCGGCGCGGCGAGGAGGTCGTGGTCCCCGAGCGCGACGTCACCGTGCACCGCTTCGAGCAGCTGTGGCGCGAGGACGACCGCGCGGGCTTCCTCATCGAGTGCTCGTCGGGCACGTACGTGCGCAGCCTGATCGCCGAGCTCGGCGACGCCTACTGCGTGGAGTTGCGCCGCACGACGGTCGGCCCGTTCGACGTCGCCGACGCGCACCCGGAGCAGGTCCTGTCGCTCGAGCGGGCGCTGAGCTTCCTGCCGAGCGTCGCGCTCGACGACGAGGCGGCGCGGCGCGCCGGCCACGGCCAGGGGGTGCCCGGCGAGGCGCCCGACCCCGCCGCCGAGTACGTGCTGCTCGTCGACGGCGACGGGCCGATCGCGATCGCCGAGCCCCGCGAGGACGCCGTCCTGAAGCCCATCGTAGGCTTCCGCGCGTGAAGGTCACGCGCCTGCCCGACGTGGAGCCGCGACCGCGGCGCGTGGCCATCGGCACGTTCGACGGCGTGCACCTCGGCCACCGAGAGGTCATCCACGGCGCCGACACGGTCGTCACGTTCGACCCGCACCCGGTCGCGGTGGTCTCACCGTCGCACGCACCGCCGCTCCTGACGACGCTCGAGCGGCGCGCGGAGCTGATCGCCGGCCTCGGGGCGCGGGAGCTCGTGATCGTCCCGTTCGACGAGGCGTTCGCCGCGCGCAGCCCGCGCCGGTTCGTCGACGAGCTGCTCGTCGACACGCTGAAGGCCACGCACGTCAGCGTGGGCGAGAACTTCCGCTTCGGCCACCGCGCCGAGGGCGACCCCGAGCTGCTCGCCGAGGACGAGCGCTTCGAGACGCGCGTCGTGCCGCTGCTGGAGGTCGACGGCGAGGTCGTCTCGTCCAGCCACATCCGCGGGCTCGTGCTCGGCGGCGCCGTCGAGTACGCCGACCAGCTCCTGGGGGCGCCGTTCACCGTCACCGCGGAGGTCGTCCACGGCGACAAGCGCGGCCGCGAGCTCGGCTTCCCGACCGCGAACCTCGTGCCCCGCGACGGCTACGTGACGCCCGGCCACGGGGTCTACGCGTGCCGCGCGGTCGTCGAGGGCGGCGGGACGTACGCCGCCGCGACGAACGTGGGGGTGCGGCCGATGTTCGTCACCGGTCGCGGCGAGCTCATCGAGGCGTTCCTGCTGGACTACGACGGCGACCTGTACGGCTCGTCGCTGCGCCTCGAGTTCCTCAAGCGCCTGCGCGGCGAGAAGCGCTTCGACTCGATCGACGCGCTCATCGAGCAGATGGGCCGCGACGTCGTCGAGGCGCGCCACGTCGCGGGGGAATGACGCCGCGCTCTGCTAGCCTGCGTCGCCGCCTATGACCCTCACGCTGGAACGCAAGTCCGAGATCATCGCCCAGTTCGGCGAGAACCCGCAGGACACGGGCAACACCCGTGTGCAGATCGCGCTGCTCACGCAGCGGATCAACGATCTGACCAACCACCTGCGCGAGCACAAGAAGGACCACCACTCGCGCCGCGGGCTGCTGATGCTCGTCGGCCAGCGCCGGCGGCTCCTGAACTACATGCAGCGCAACGACCTCGAGGGATACCGCTCGCTCATTCGCGAGCTCGGCCTTCGCCGGTGACGGCGGAGCCCGGCGGCGTCATCGCGCCGGGGACCCCGGCTCCGCAGTTCACCCTCGTCCGCGCCGACCGCGAGCCGTTCACGCGCGCGGAGCTGCTCGGGCAGACCAGCGTGCTGGTCTTCTACCCCTTCGCCTTCAGCCGCGTCTGCACCGACCAGCTGCAGGTCTACGACGAGGTTCGCGAGGACCTCGCCGCGCAGGGCGCCACGCTATACGGCGTCTCGTGCGACTCGATCCACGCCCAGCGCGCGTTCCGCGAGCAGCTCGGCATCCAGATCGACCAGCTCTCCGACTTCGAGCCCAAGGGCGCGGCGTCGCGGGCGTTCGGCGCGTGGTTCGCGCCGGCCGGCTGCTCGAGCCGCGCGCTCGTCGTCGTCGGGCCCGACGGCGTGGTCCGCTGGAGCTACGAGGCGCCGTCACTGGGCGAGCTGCCCGGCGCGAACCTCATCTTCGACGCCCTCGCCGCCCGCGCGGCGTAGCTCGGCCGCAAGCAGCGCCGGCACGCGCTCCGCGCGGTAGGCGAAGATCGCCTCGAGGTCGCGGCGCACCACCGATCGGCGCGCCACCTCGCCGAGCGCGCCGAAGCCGATCGCGTAGCGCACGGTGTCGCGCATGAGCGTGGCCGCGCCGCCGTCGACGGCCTCGAGCTCGTGCGTGTGGTGCCACAGCCGGTACGGGCCGCGGACCTGCACGTCGACGAAGCGGTGCGGCGGCTCCCACGCCTGGATGAGCGTGTCCCACCGGACCGGCAGCCCGTGCACGCGCAGCGCGTACTGCAGGAACGTGCCGACGCCCATCGCGACCGGCGCCGGCGTCAGCAGCCGGAAGCCGAGCAGCGGCGGCGTGATCGCCTCCAGGTTGCGGGCGTCGGCGAAGAACGGGAAGAGCGCCTCGGGCGGGGCGGCGAGGCGCTGCTCGCGGTGGAGGACATGCACGCGCATCTCGTTGACCGTACGGTCGTACGCTTCCGGCAGATGACCGACCTGCGCAGCGCACCGGTCCCGGACCCGCGCCCGGACGACCACGTCCGCGGGCCGGACGGCGCCCCGCTCGTCCTGTTCTACGGCGACTTCGCCTGCCCGCGGTGCGCGCTGGCGCACGAGCAGCTGCGCGGGGCGCCGGTCCGCGTGGCCTTCCGCCACTTCGCGCTGAAGGCCAAGCACCCGCGGGCCGTCCCGCTCGCACACGCCGCCGAGGCGGCCGCCGGGCAGGGCGCGTTCTGGGCCTTCTGCGACGCGGTGTACGCCGACCAGGGCCGCCTCGACGACCCCCATCTGTGGGCGCGGTGCGAGGCCCTGGGGCTCGACCTCGAGCGCTTCGAGCGCGACCGCCGCGACCCCGCGGTGGCCGAGCGCGTCACGCGCGACGTGCGCGACGCGCTGCGGGCGGGCGCGATGGCGACCCCGACGGTGTGGATCGCGCCGGACGACGAGGACCTCCTCGATACCATGGTCACGTTCGGAATACGAGAAGCACGACGAATCGGCCCACCGACCGACGGGTGGGCCCGGAAAGGCAGCACTTATGAGCAGTGACGCCGTGACGACGGTCTCAGTGGAGATCGCCGGCAAGGAGATGTCGTTCGAGACGGGCAAGATGGCCCGTCAGGCGTCCGGCGCGGTTGTCGTCCGCCAGGGCGACACGATGGTCCTCAGCACCGCGACCATCGGCAACCTCCGTGATGTCGACTTCCTCCCGCTGACGGTGGACGTCGAAGAGCGCATGTACGCCGCGGGCAAGATCCCCGGCTCGTTCTTCAAGCGCGAGGGCCGTGCCGGCGAGAAGGGCACCCTGACCGCCCGCATGATCGACCGCCCCATCCGCCCGCTCTTCCCCAAGGGCTGGCACTTCGAGACGCAGCTGGTGAACATCACCCTGAGCGTCGACCAGGTGAACCCCTACGACGTGCTCGCCATGAACGGCGCGTCGGCGGCGCTGATGATCTCGCCGGTTCCGCTGCCCACGCCGGTCGGCGCGGTGCGCATCGGCAAGATCGAGGGCAACTTCGTGGTCAACCCCGACGAGGCCGACCTCGTCGACAACACCGACCTCGACCTCGTGGTCGCCGGCACCGAGGACGCGATCCTCATGGTCGAGGCGGGCGCCAACGAGGTGTCCGAGGCCGAGATGCTCGACGCGCTCGACATCGCGCACGGCGAGATCAAGAAGATCTGTGCCGTGCAGCGCGAGCTGGCCGAGAAGGTCGGCAAGGAGAAGATCTCCGTCGAGGCGCCCGTCATCGACGAGGGCCTCGTCACCGAGATCCAGGGCAGCCACGGCGCGCAGCTCGACGAGGCCACCCAGGTCGAGGACAAGCTCGCCCGCCAGGACGCCACGAAGGCCGTCGAGGAGGCCGTCCTCGCGCAGTACTCGGGCGATCCCGAGGCCGACACCTACGCCGAGTACCGCCAGCGGGCGCAGCTCGCGTTCGACCGGCTCGAGAAGCGCACGATCCGCGAGCGCATCGCCCGCGACAAGCGCCGGCCCGACGGCCGCGGCGAGAAGGAGATCCGCCCGATCTCGATCGAGGTCGGCGTGGCGCCGCGCACGCACGGCTCGGCGCTCTTCACGCGCGGCCAGACGCAGGCCCTCTCGGTCGCCGCGCTGGGCACGCTGAAGGAGGAGATGCGCCTCGACACCCTCGGGCTCGAGACGCAGAAGTTCTACTGGCACCACTACAACTTCCCGCCGTTCTCGGTGGGCGAGGCCGGCTTCATGCGCGGCCCGAAGCGCCGTGACATCGGCCATGGCGCGCTCGCCGAGCGCGCGCTGGTCCCGGTGGTCCCGAGCACGGAGGACTTCCCGTACACGATCCGCGTGGTGTCGGACATCCTCGAGTCCAACGGCTCCTCGTCGATGGCCTCGGTGTGCGGCTCCTCGCTGGCACTGATGGACGCGGGCGTGCCGATCAAGAAGCCGGTCGCCGGCATCGCGATGGGTCTCATCAAGGAGGGCGACGACTACACCGTCCTCACCGACATCGCGGGCGTCGAGGACCACCTGGGCGACATGGACTTCAAGGTCGCCGGGACCGACGAGGGCATCACCGCCCTGCAGATGGACATCAAGATCACGGGCGTCACGTTCGACATCCTGCGCGACGCGCTGTCGCAGGCCCGGGACGCGCGCCTCTCGATCCTCCAGCAGATGAACGATGCGATCTCGGCGCCGCGGACGGAGCTCTCGCCCCACGCGCCGCGGATCCTCACGGTCAAGATCGATCCGGAGAAGATCGGCCTGCTCATCGGCAAGGGCGGCGAGACGAT
>JAXDHC010000189.1:0-10914 GCA_034664705.1 Solirubrobacteraceae bacterium | reverse complement strand
TGTCGCTCCTGGCGCTGCAGGCGCCGGTGGCGGGCGACCTGCGGCTCGTGGCCGCGCTGCTGCACGTCATCAAGAACATGGAGCGGATGGGCGACCAGTGCGTGAACATCGCCAAGCTCATCCCGCTCGCCGGCCACGACGCGCCGGTCCGCGCCGAGGTCCTGGACCGCGCGCTGCGCATGGGCCGCGCGGCGCGCTCGGAGATCGCCCAGTCGAAGGCGGCGTTCGCGGGGCGCGACGTCGCCCTCGCCGAGGACCTGGTGCGCCAGGACCGCGAGATCAACCTCCTCAACCGCGAGGTGTTCGCGCTCGCGATCGAGGTCGGCGACGACGTCGACACCCGCGAGTGGGCGATGCACATGGTCATGGTCGCGCGGGCGATCGAGCGCATCGGCGACAACGCCGTCGACATCGGGGAGCAGACGGCGTTCGTCGTCAGCGGGCTGTTCCGGGAGTTCTCGGACTCGTCGACCCCCGCGGTGCGCTAGCGCGGAATACTTCCCGCGGTGACGTTCGTCCTGACTGCCGTGGGCGCGGCGCTCGCCGTCGCGCTCGAGCTGTTCGAATCCCTGGCCATCGTGCTCGCCGTCGCGCTCACGAGGCGGCCGTCGGCGGCGATCGCCGGAGCGGTGGCGGCCACGGTGGCGTGCGGGGTCCTGGCCGTGGTGCTCGGCCCCGTCCTCGTCGCGCGGTTCGGCGGCGACGCGCTGCACATCGTGGTCGGCGTCGCGCTGCTGCTGTTCGGCATGGAGTGGCTGCGCAAGGGCGTGCTGCGGCTGGCCGGGCGGCGCGCGCGCTCGGACTCCTACGCCGAGTTCCTCGCCGAGCGCGAGGCCCTCGAGGCGGTGCCGTCGCCGCCTCCCGGCCGCTTCGACTGGCCGGGCTTCGTCATCGCCTTCAAGGGCGTCCTGCTGGAGGGCATCGAGGTGATCCTCATCGTGACGGTGCTCGCCGCCCGGCCGGGCGGGCTGGCGCCCGCGCTGGCGGGCGCGGGCGCGGCGGTCGTGCTGACCGTGGCGCTCGGCGCCGTGCTGCACCGCCCGCTGCGGCGCCTGCCGGAGAGCGAGCTCAAGTACGTCGTCGGGCTGGTCCTGACGACCTTCGGCACGTTCTTCTGCGCTGAGGGGCTCGGGGTGCACTGGCCGCTGGGCGACGCGGCGCTGCTCGTCGTCCTCGCGGCGTGGCTCGTGGTCTCCCAGGCGGCGGTCCATGCGCTGGCGGACGGCGGGCGGCGCGCCGCGGAGGCCGCGGCGTGAGGACGCTGCGCAAGCTCGTCCTCGGCGAGACGTGGACGCTTCCGCTCGGGATCGCCGTGGCCGTGGGCATCGCCGGGGTCCTGCGGCTCGTCGCCGGCCCCGGCGGCTGGTGGGAGGACGCGGGCGGCTGGGTGCTGCTTGCGCTGCTCGTCGGTGCGTTCGCCGTGGCGCTGCGAATTCGCCGCTAGGAGCATGTGAAAATCCTGTGTACGAGGCCCTCCGCGGGCGGGTCGGCGGCCGATCCGGGCTCTACACTTCGCGCCACATGACGGAGATCACCGCCGCCGGCCGGGAGCTCGATCGCCCGGCGTCCCGCCCCGGCAGCGCGCCGATGCGCGTGGCCGTCCTCGACAACGACTCCGGCTTCCTCCAGGTGCTCGGCAAGCGCCTCGAGCGCGCCGGCTGGGAGCACCGCGTCATCGCGAGCGAGGCGCCGATCGACACGGTCGTGGCGATGCGCCTGAACGCGATCGTCGTCGACCTCGCGATCCTCGGCCCGAACGCGTGGGACTACCTCGACCGTCTGTGCACGGCGCTGCCCGGGCTCGGCGTCGTGGTCTGCACCGGGCAGTCCACGGTCGCGCAGCGGGTGCGGGGCCTGCGGATGGGCGCCGACGACTGGCTGTCCAAGCCGTGCCACCCCGAGGAGCTGATCGCGCGCGTGGAGGCCGTCGTGCGCCGTCGCCGCCGCGCGGAGGCGCTGAACGCGTCCGGCCCGATCCGTGCGGGCGAGCTCGAGATCCGCTCCGACCGCTTCCAGGCCTACGTCGACGAGCGGTCGGTCGACCTCACGCGGCGCGAGTTCGAGCTCATCGAGCTGCTCGCCGCCGCCGACGGGCGCGTGCTCGAGCGCGAGGAGATCTACCAGCGCGTGTGGGGCTACGCCATGGCGCGCGGCGACCGATCGGTCGACGTGTTCGTGCGCAAGCTGCGCCAGAAGCTCGACGTGGCGTCGCCGGGCTGGCGCTACATCCACACGCACTTCGGCGTCGGCTACCGGTTCTCGCCCGAGCGCGTGGACGGCGAGGACGATGCGCCGCCGGCGCCGCGGCCGGCCGCCGACGCCCGGACCCCCGGCGGCCGCGCCGCCGACCCCCGCGATGACGCCGGCGTGCCCGAGGGCGAGCCGGCGGCCGCGTTCGCGTCCTGACCGCCGCCCTGTTCTAGGCTGTCTGCGATGGCAGCCGCCCGCAACGTCGCGATCCTGCTCGCCCTGGCCGCGGCGGTCGCCTTCCTGCCGGGCGGCGGCGACACGGCCGCGCTCATCGGCGGGCTCCTGTCGACGGCGATCCTCGCGTCCTTCGTCATGTTCGCCGCGCGCTTCTATCGCGAGAACCGCATGGACATCGTCGGGCTCGGCGATCGCTGGCGCACGATCCTGTACGGGTCGATCGCGGTCATCGTCCTCGCGATGGCGGCGCGGGCCCAGCTCATCCAGACGGGCGCCGGCCTGCTGCTGTGGCTGGCCGCGATCGCCGGCGCGTCGTACGCGCTGTACCGCGTGTGGCGCCACTACCGCGAGTACGCCTGACGCCGCGGCGGCGCTGAGCGCGCCGTCCCGCCGCTCCTTCCCCTCGCGGCGCGTCGGCCTGCGCACTTGCGGCACACCTTTGCCGCAGACTTGGCACGGTCGCGCAGTGGCCGTGTCACACCGGCCCGGGCGATCCTCCCGCCATGCGGACGGCGAGCGGCGAGCGCGGGCAGGCGACGGTCGAGCTCGTCGCGCTGCTCCCGCTGCTCATGCTCGTCGCCCTGGCGGTGTGGCAGGGCATCGTCGCGGGGCAGGCGATCTGGCTGGCCGGATCGGCGGCTCGCGCCGCCGCCCGCGCGGAGGCGATCGGCGCCGAGCCGGCGCCCGCGGCGCGGCGCGCGCTGCCGCCGCGGCTGGAGGACGGCCTGCGGGTCCGCGCGCGCGACGGCGGCGGCGTCACGGTCACGCTGGGCATCCCGTCCGTCCTCGGCGACGGCGCGCTCGCGCACACGAGCGCGCGGGCGCGCTTCCCCTCCCAGCGGCCATGACGCGGCCGTCGAGACGCGACGGAGCCGCCGGCCAGGCGACGGTCGAGCTCGTGGCCATGCTGCCGCTCGCCGTCCTGCTCGCGCTCGCCGTCGGCCAGCTGCTCGCGGCCGGCGCCGCGCGCGAGCTCGCCGGCAACGCGGCGACCGCGGGCGCCGCGGCGCTCGTGCAGGGCCTCGACCCGCGCGGGGCCGCGCGCGACGCGCTGCCCGGTTGGTCCGAGCGGCGGGTCGACGTGCGCGTCGTCGGCCGGCGCGTGCGCGTCCGCGTGCGCCCCATCTCCATCGTGCCGGGCCTCGCCGACGAGCTGGCGGCGACGGTCACCGCGGACGCCGGACCGGCGGCGTGAGGGCGCCGCGCGAGCTCCTGCCGGCCGTGCCGGTGCCGGGCGAGGTGCCCGCGCCGACGCCGGCGACGACGGTGACCGCGGACGCGGGGCCGGCGGCGTGAGGGCGCTGCGCGAGTTCCTGCTCGCCGCGCCGCCGCCGGGCGACGGCGGCACGCCGGCGGGCGCGGACGGACTGCGCGCCGAGCGCCCCGGCCCGGTGCTCGTGCGGCTGCGCGACGCGCTCCTCGCGCCGCCGGCGGGCGCCCCCACCGGTCCCGCGATCGAAGCCGCGCCGCGACGCGAAGCCTCGGCGCCGCGCGCCGCGACGGGGCCGAGCGACATCGCGGTCCTGTGCGCGGCCGAGGATGCGGTCGCGGTGGCGATCGCCACCGCGGCCGTCCTCGCCCGGCGCCATCGCAGCGGCTGTGCGCTCGCCTGCGTGTGGATCTCGGGCGCTGAGCCGGGTGGGCCCGAGGGGCGGCCGGTCGCGGCGGGTCCGGCGCGGCGCCTGGCCGACGTCCTCGGCGGCCGCGGGCTCGACGCGCTCGCGTGCGGGCGGGCGGCGACGGTCCGCCTCCCGGCCGATCCGGCGGAGGCGGTGGTGGCCGCCCGGCGCGCGACCGCGGCGGCCGGCGCCGCGCCGGCCGTCCTCGTCGTGGGCGGCGCGCGCGCCGCGGCGCTCGACCCGCTGCTCGCCGACCGCGAGCGCGTCGTCGTCCTCGCCCGCGGCGGCGCCGACCCTCGCGTCGGAGCGCTGGCGCTCGCCGGCCTCGCGGGCATCGCCGCCGCCGCCACGTTCCAACCGCTGGCGCTCGGCCCCGGCGCCCGCGCCCTGGCCGCCGCGGGCCTCGCCGTGCCACCGGCGCTGCGTCGCGCGCTCGGCGCGGCACTGGAGGAGGACCGGGCGTGAGCGTCGTCGTGTCGCGCCGGCCGGGCGGCGATGATCCCCGGGTGACGTCTCCCGGGCCGGCATTGAGCGACCGCGCGCTCCGGGCCGCCGTCGAGGTGGCCGAGGCCCACGGCCTGCGCTTCTCGCGGCCGGTGGTCCTGCGCGACCTCAGCAACCTCCTCGTCCACCTGCGGCCCGCCCCGGTGGTGGCGCGGGTGTCGACCGCCACGGGCACGATGCGGCCCGGTGAGGCGTGGCTGGCCCGCGAGGTCGCGGTGGCCGGCCATCTCGCCGCGGCGGGCGCGCCGGTCGTCGCCCCGAGCGCCGAGCTGCCGCCGGGGCCGCACCGCCATGACGGCCTCGCGCTCTCGTTCTGGACGTTCGCCGCGGAGACGCCGGGGGCGCTCGACGCGGAGGCCGCGGGGCGCGCGCTTCGGGTCTGCCACGAGGCGCTCGCCGACTTCCCGGGCCCGCTCCCCGAGCACGCCGTGTTCCGCGAGGCCCGTCGCGTCCTGGCGGGGCTCGGGACCCGGGGCGCGCTCGCCGTTCCGGACGCGCAGCTCCTCGAGCGGGCGGCCGAGCGGCTGGAGGATCGCCTCGCCGCGCTCGCCCTGCCGCTCCAGGCCGTCCACGGCGACGCCCACCTCGGCAACGTGATCCAGACGCCGGCCGGCCCGCTGTGGAACGACTGGGAGGACACGTTCCGCGGCCCCGTCGCGTGGGACCTCGGCTGCCTGCACGCCTCCGCGCGCGTCTTCGGTGGCGACCCCGCGGCGGTCGCGGCGGCCCAGCGCGGCTACGGCGCCGCTCCCGCGCCCGAGGTCCTCGACCTGCTCGTCGAGGCGCGCGCCTTCCAGGGCACCGTCTGGACCGTGCTCATCTCGGGCGACCGGCCGGGCGGCCCCGAGCGTGTCGCCGCGCGCCTCGCGTGGTTCCGCGCTCGCGAACGACGGAGCGCGGGGCAGGACGGGTAGCACCGATCGAGGCGGGACGGTGGTCGCCGGGGCGCAGGTCGCCGGGCGTCCAAGCGCCCCGGCGTGGTCTCATGCGACGTCCATGTCGCAGCAGCAGACCACCGCGCCGGGCGCGGGGCGCCGCCACGGCGGCCCGCACGCGCTCACCGACACGCGCGTCCTGGCGGTGGTCCTGATCGTCTTCTGGGGCACGATGTTCGTCGTGCAGCGCCTCGCGCTCGAGGTTGCGCCCCCCGGCTGGGTCGGCGCGCTGCGCGTCGCCGTCGCCGCGGTCGTGCTCCTGCCGTTCGCCGGCGCGCTGCGAGGGGTGGGCCGCCGCGGGCTTGGCGCCGCGGTGATCCTGGGACTGACGAACCAGGCCGGCTTCATCGGCCTGCAGGTCGCCGGGCTGCAGACCGTCGCGGCGGGGCCGGCCGCGGCGCTCGTCTACCTGCAGCCGGTGCTCGTCGTGCTGGCGTCCGGCCCGTTGCTCGGTGAGCACCTCACGCGGCGCCGGCTGGTCGGAGCGCTGCTCGGGTTCGCCGGCGTGGCGATCGTGGGGCTGCACCAGGCGACAGAGGTCTCGCTCGCCGGCGTGCTGTTCCTGCTCGCGGCATCGCTGTCGTGGACGGTCGGGACCCTCGTCACGACCGCCGTGGAGGCGCCGATCCTGCCGCTCGTCGCGGGCCAGCACATCGTCGGCGCGCCGATCCTCCTCGCCTTCGCGCTGGCGACGGAGCCCGTCCCGTCGTTCTCCGCGAAGCTCGTGTCGTGCGTCGTGTTCGCCGGCGTCTTCGGGTCGGCGCTGGGGTGGATGCTGCTCGGCACGCTGCTGCGCCGGGGCGAGGCGGGCACCGTGAGCACATGGCTGTTCGCGGTTCCCGTCCTCGCGGCGATCCTGGGGATCGTCGTGCTGGGCGAGTCGCTGAGCGTCGAGCTCGTGATCGGCGTCGCGCTCGTCGCGGTCGCGGTGCGGCTCGCCGCGGCGCCGGTGCGCCGGCGCCTCGTCCCCGGCTAGCCCGCGGGCGGCGGCCCGCGCAGTTTCGTCACACCCGCTCCGCCGAATCGGCACGGTCACGTGTAGATCCGTGACGCGGCTCCCGGCAGGCTCGGCGACATGCGATCCACCGTCCGCGCGGAGACGGGCCAGGCCCTCCTGCTGATGCTCGGCGCGCTCGTCGCCGTGCTCGTGGGTGCGGTGGTGCTCGGTGGCGTGGCCCGCGCGATCGGGGTGGGCGGGGAGCACCAGCGCGCGGCGGACCTCGCGGCGCTCGCGGCCGCCCGCGCGCTGCGCGACGTCTATCCGCGGGTCTTCGAGCCCCCGGAGATCGCCGGCCGGCCCAATCCCTCGCACCTCGAGCGCGCCGAGTACCTCGCGACAGGAACGCGGATCGCGCTCGCGACCGCGCGGCGCAACGGCGCGCGGCGCGTCGCCGTGGCGTTCCCCGGCGACGCGCTCGCGCCCGTCCGCGTGCGCGTCATCGTCCGCGACGCGACCGTTCTGGGCTCGGGCGTGGTCGTCGGCGGCGAGGCGGCCGCCGAGGCCGAGCTCGTGCCGCCGGGCACACTCCCGGGCGCGGGCGCGACCGGCGCCGGCGAGTACGGCGGTCCGTTCGCCGTCCGCCAGGGCAAGCCGATGCGCCCCGACGTCGCGCAGGCGTTCGACCGGATGGAGGCGGCCGCCGCGGACGACGGCGTTCAGCTCGTCATCTCCAGCGCGTTTCGCTCCAACGCCGAGCAGGCGCAGCTGTTCGCCAGGCACCCGGACCCTCGGTGGGTCGCCCCGCCCGGCCGCTCGCTGCACCGGCTCGGCACGGAGCTGGACCTGGGCCCCCCGAGCGCCCACGGCTGGCTGGCCCGCAACGCGAGCCGGTTTCACTTCGTCCAGAGATACAGCTGGGAGGCGTGGCATTACGGCTTCACGCTGAACGCCGGCACGGCGTCGGTCGGCTTCGGCGGCGCGGACGCCGACGGGCAGTCCGCCCGCGGCCTGCAGTCCTTCGTGCCGGAGCGCTTCGCACCGGCGATCGGACGGGCGGCGCAGCGCTGGAGCGTGGCGGGCACGCTGCTGGCGGCGCAGCTCTACAAGGAGTCGGGCTTCAACCCGTTCGCGCGCTCGCCCGCCGGGGCACAGGGCATCGCGCAGTTCATGCCGGGCACGGCACGGGCCTACGGGCTGCCCGACCCGTTCGACGCCGCGCGGGCGATCGACGCGCAGGCACACCTGATGCGCGACCTCCTGCGGCAGTTCGGCTCGGTGCCGCTCGCGCTCGCCGCCTACAACGCGGGGCCGGCGCCGGTGCAGCGCTGCGGCTGCGTGCCCCCGTTCCCGGAGACCCAGGCCTACGTCTCCGACATCCTCGGTCTGCTCAACGGCGCGGGCGACGCGCTCGGGGCCGGCGCCGCCGGCCTGACCGTGCGACTGGTGGCCTGACATGGCGATCCTCCGCGCCGGTGCACTCCGGGACCCGCAGAGGCGCACACGGCGCGTACGATCGGCGGATCGTCGATCCCGTCCCTGCACGCGTCGTGGACGCCACGCGCATCCAGTTGCGCTCCTGGGATGACGCCTTGCGGCGCGGCGCGCGTCGAGTCGGCTGGAAGGCCGCCCTCGGCTTCCCGGAGATCGAAGCGGTCATCGGCAGGCGGCCGGTGCTCGGGCATCTGACGTCCGAGACGCTGCTGCCCTCGGGCGCCCGCTTCTCGGTGTCGCAGCTGCGCGCGCCGCGAGTCGAGACCGAACTCGTGATCGAGCTCGCCGAGCCGGTGGCCTCGGGTTCCCCGCCCGGGATTCAGCGGGCGGTGGCGGGATTGGCCGTCGGCCTGGAGATCGTCGATGTCGCTCGTCCCCCGGACGACCTCGAGGGCATCATCGCGGCCAACGTGGCGCATCGCGCCTGTGTCGTCGGCCCGACGCGGCCTCCGTGCGCGCCCGGCGCCGCGCGAATCTGGATCAACGGCGCGGTTCGGCAGTCCGCCCGTCCGCCGGAGGACTACGGCGACACGCTCTCCGCGCTCGTGCGCGTCCTTGCCGCCGTGGGCCTCGAGCTCCAAGCCGGCGACCGCGTTCTCGCCGGCTCGCTGACGCACGCCGAAGCGCGCGCCGGCGACCACGTCGTCGCCGAGATCGAGCACCTTGGGCGCGTCGAGGCCCGGCTGGTCGAGTAGTCCGCCGCGTGCACGCCGCTCAGAAGGCGGAGCCGCGCGGTTGCGGCGTGGCAGTCGCGGCCGGGCCTCGCAACTCGCCCACGGCGCGCCGGTAGGCGACCGGGTCGGTGGGGCCTTCGGTGGCGATGAGCAGCACGCGGCTGTCGGGGCCGATCGCGATGGCGTCGCGCAGCGCGGAGCAGCCGGGGTCGGCGACGAGCGGTCGCAGCCCGGCCAGCGGCGCGGCGCCGGACTCGCCGATCGCCAGTCCGGCCTCGGCCAGCTCGCGCATCGCGGCGTGGGCGTCGGCGTCATGGACGGTGACCGTTCCGTGGATTCCGTCCCGCAGCGTCGGCCACGCCGCCGCAGACACCTCGGCGCAGTCCAGCCCCGCCATGGTCGTGCCCCGCGTCGGAACCCGCGTCGGGCGTCCCGACCGCAGCGAGGCCGTCAGGCAGGCGGCGGTGACCGGCTCGATGCCGATCGCCTTCGCGCCCGCGCGCGCGGCGAAGCGCGCCGCGGCGGCGGCGAGGGACCCGACGCCGATGGGGACGAGGATGAGGTCGTGGTCGCCCTGCTCGGCGGCCTCGGCGAAGAGCGTCGCGTAGCCGTCGATGACCCAGCTCGCCGGGCCGGAGTCGCCGACGTCGGCGATCTCGAGGGCGGCGCGCTCGGCGCCGGCGACCCGTGCGCGGGCGGTGGCGTCCTCGTAGTCGCCGTCGACGACGACGACCTCGGCGCCCTCGGCGGCGATGGCCTCGCGGCGGGCGGCGGCCGACCGCACCGGCAGGAAGACGCGGCAGCGCAGGCCGCGCAGGGCGGCGACCCGCGCGGCCGCCCGGCCGTGGTTGCCGGCGCTGGCGGCGACGAGGGTGTCGACGTGCGGGCGCCGCCGGAGCGAGCGCTCGACAGCCCACGCGGCGCCCAGCACCTTGAAGGACGGAAGCCCCAGCCGGTCGGACTCGTCCTTGAGCGCCACCGCGGCCACGCCGAGCTCGGCGGCGACCTCCGGCAGGTTCCGCAGGGGGGTCGGCCGGTAGCCCGGAAGGCACGCATGGAACGCCGCGGCGTCACCGGACGGCGGCGGCACCGCCTCGGCGTCGGCACTGCGGTTGACGAGGCACCTCACGCGCACACCCGCGCGGCGACCGCGACGAGCGTTCGGGCGACCGCCTCCGTCGAGGAGATGCTCACCCATTCCTCCGCCGCGTGCGCGCCCTCGCCGGCGGGGCCGAACATCACCGTCGGGATGCCCGCGGCCGCGATGAACGCGGCGTCGGCCCAGTAGCTGGCGCCGCCGATCGCCGGCGGCGCGCCCAGCACCTCGCCGGCGACGGCGCGCACCGTCTCGACGATGTCCGCGCCGCGCGGCACCTCGAAGGGCTCGCGCACCAGCAGCGTCCGCTGCTCGGCCTCGAGGCCCGCGTCCGCGGCGCGGCACGCGTCGATCAGGGCGGCGAGCTGGGCCTCGACGTCCGCGGCGCTCTCGCCGGGCAGCGTTCGGCGTTCGAGGCCCACCACGGTGCGCGCGGGGTAGCTCGACAGCTCCTCGCCGCCGCGGATGACCGACGCGTGGACGGACCCGCGCCCGAGGAGCGGATGCGCATGCGCGCCCAGCGCCGCATCGAGCGCGCCGAGCGCGGTGAGGATCGGCCCGGTCTTCACGATGGCGTCCACGCCCAGGTGCGGGCGAGAGCCGTGCGCGGCGCGGCCGATCACCTCGATCTCCGACCACACGAAGCCCTTGTGGGCCACGACGAGCTCCAGGTCGGTCGGCTCGGTGACGATGGCGGCGTCGGCGCGGACCACGCCGAGCACCTCCTGGACGCCGAGGCTCGCGTGCTCCTCGTCGGCCACGGCGGCGAGGATCACGTCGCCCGAGAGGCCCAGCGCGGCGGCCTCACGGCAGGCGATCAGCGCCGCGGCGACGCCGGCCTTCATGTCGTACGCGCCGCGGCCGTAGAGCCGGTCGCCCTGCACCCGCGCGCTGGGGTCGCGCATCCCCTCGACGGTGACCGTGTCGTAGTGCCCGCACAGCAGCAGCGACCGGCCCCCGCCCCTGCCCGGCGCGCGGACGACCACGCTCGGCCGCCCCGCGGTCGCCTCGAGGACCTCGACCTCCAGTCCGGCGTCCCCCGCCCACGCCGCCACGTACGCGGCGATCTCGCGTTCGCCGGCGCCGCCGGGCACGAGCGACGGGTTGACGGAGTCGATCGCGACCAGGTCGGAGAGAAGCTCGATGGCGGCGCTCGGCATGACGCATGCTTGCCCCTGGGCTACATGACTTCAAGCACCGCTCGCCTGCCCGCCCCTCACCCGCCACA
>JAXDHC010000188.1:0-2558 GCA_034664705.1 Solirubrobacteraceae bacterium | reverse complement strand
AAGTTCCCCGGCACCGCGGCGGTGTTCCTGCGCGACGGCCGGCCGCCGGCGGCCGGGAGCACGTTCCGCCAGCCCGAGCTCGCCGCGACGTTCCGCCGACTCATGCGCGGCGGCGCCGACGCCTTCTACCGCGGCACGATCGCGCAGCGGATCGTGCGCGACATGCAGGCGCCGCGACCGGCGACCGGCGATCCCGGCCAGCTCAGCCTCGCGGACTTCGCCGCGTACCGGCCGGTCTGGCGCGAGCGCATCGCCGGCACCTACCGCGGGCGGGTCGTCTTCGGCTTCCCGCCGCCGACGTCCGGCGGCGTGGCCATCCAGGAGATGCTCAACATCCTCGAGGGCTTCGACCTGAAGGCGTCCGGCCAGTCCTCGGCGCTGACCGACCACCTGATCGCCGAGGCCGAGAAGGTCGCCTTCGCCGACCGCGGCGCGTACGTCGGCGACCCCGCCTTCGTGAGCAACCCGGTGGCGCAGCTCACCTCGAAGGCCTACGCCGCGCAGCGGCGCGTGGAGATCAACCCCAACCGCGTGAACACCTACCGCCCCGGGGCGCTCACGACCGCGGCGGCGGCGCGCGTCGCCGATCCCGGCGAGCGCAACCCGCGCGGCTCCACGACGCACGTCTCGATCGTCGACCGCCGCGGCAACGCGGTCGCGCTGACGTGCACGATCGAGCAGGAGTTCGGCAGCGCGGTCATGGCGCCCGGGACGGGCTTCCTGCTGAACAACGAGCTCACCGACTTCGGCGACCCCGGCAGCGCCAACCAGCCGGCGCCGGGCAAGCGGCCGCGCTCCTCGATGAGCCCGACGATCGTCGTGCACGACGACCATCCCGTGCTCGTGGCCGGCGGCGCCGGCGGCGCGCGGATCATCATGGGCACGCTGCTTCAGATCGTCAACACGGTCGACTTCGGCCTCGGCCTCGCGCAGGCGGTCGACGCCGAGCGGCTCGACAACCTCGGCGGCACGGCGCTGAACATCGAGGACGCCCGCGTCGACCCGGCCCAGCTCGCGGCGCTCCAGGCCCGCGGCCACCGGCTCGTCCGCGAGGGCGAGTACGGCCCGCGCCCGCGCGTGCAGCTCGCCGGCATCGACCCCGAGAACCGCGAGCGCATCGCCGTCTCGGACTCGCGCAGCGACCAGGGCTCGCTGGCCGAGCGGCCCAGCCGCATCCCGGCGACGGTCCGGTGACCGCGGGCACGCTCCTCGGCCCGCCGCGACCGGCTTGACCGCGGGCGCCCTTTGGTACCGTGATCGCGCCGTGACAACAGGGGGGCTGGCGGAGGCCGGCTGAGATAGCGCTCACGCACCCGGCGCTGACCCTTCGAACCTGTGGGGTAATGCCCGCGGAGGGAGCGATGCAGACGAGGCTCGAGGCTCCCGCACAGGAGCCTCGCGATGTTCTGGAGGGCGGTGAGATCCATCTCGCCGGTGTCAGCCGTGCCTTCGACCGCCGCGGCGGCGAGAGCGTGCCCGCCCTCGCCGGCGTCAGCCTCGACGTCGCGCCCGGCGAGATCGTCGTCGTGGTCGGTCCGAGCGGCTGCGGCAAGACGACGCTGCTCGAGCTCGTCTGCGGCCTGCAGGCCCCGGACACCGGGACGGTGCGCGCGGCGCCGGCGGTGCTCATGCCCCAGCGCGACCTCCTCCTCCCCTGGCTCAGCGCGATCGACAACGCCGCCCTCGCGCTCCGCGTCGGCGGCGCGAGCCGCGCCCGCGCCCGCGAGCGCGCCCATCCGCTGTTCCACGCCTTCGGGCTTGAGGGCTTCGAGCGCGCGCGGCCGCACGAGCTGTCGGGCGGCATGCGCCAGCGGGTCGCGTTCCTGCGCACGCTGCTGTCCGGCAAGCCGGTGCTGTGCCTCGACGAGCCGTTCGGCGCGCTCGACGCCCTGACCCGCCGCGAGATGCAGGAGTGGCTCGCCGCCGCGCTCGCCCGCGAGGGCCGCACGGTGCTGCTCGTCACCCACGACGTCGAGGAGGCCGCGCTCCTGGCCGACCGCATCGTGGTGCTCTCGCCGCGTCCCGGGCGCGTCGTCGCCGAGCTCTCGGTCGACCTGCCGCGGCCGCGGCGCGCGACCGACCCGGCGCTCGTGGCGCTCCGCGAGCGCGTCCTGGAGGCGCTGCGCCCGTGAGCGGCGCGCCCGTCCCGCTCCCGGCCCCGCCCGCCCCGCCGCGCGCGCGCCGCGCCGCGGGCAACGTCCTGGCGCCGGCCGTCCTGCTCGCCGCGCTCATCGGCGGCTGGGAGCTCTACGCGCGCCTCGGGCCGGTCGACAACTTCATCCTCCCGGCGCCGAGCGAGATCGCCGACGCGCTCTGGCGCGACCGCGGGCTGCTGTGGGACAACCTGCTCGTCACCGCCCAGGAGGTCGGTCTCGGCGTGATCGTGGCGCTCGTGCTCGGGTTCGCGCTCGCGGTGGCGCTGCACTTCTCGGGGACGCTGCGGCGCGGGACCTACCCGCTGCTCGTCGCCTCGCAGGCCGTGCCGATCGTGATCATCGCGCCGCTGCTCGTCGTCTGGTTCGGCTTCGGGATCCTGCCCAAGCTGGCGATCATCGCGC
>JAXDHC010000187.1:0-10350 GCA_034664705.1 Solirubrobacteraceae bacterium | reverse complement strand
CGCCCGCGTCGACCCCTCCGAGAGCCGCGAGCGGGCTCGCATGCTCGGACACCATCGCGATCCTCATGCCCCCACCTCCTCCAGCAGGCCGTCCCAGTCCGACAGGAACCGCTCGAGCCCGTAGCGCTCGAGCGCCGCCGCACGCGCCGCGCGCCCGGCCTCGCGGGCCCGCTCCGGCTCGGCGAGGAACTCGCGGGCGGCGTCCGCGAGCACCTCCACGCGCGTGGAGATCACGCCGGCCCGCGCCGGCACCGCCTCCGGCGCCTCGGTCGTCGCGAGGGCCACCACGGGCATCCCCAGGTGCATCGCCTCGATGAGCGACAGCCCGAGCGACGTCCAGCGGATCGGATGCAGGTACACCCGCCTCCGCGCCATCTCGTCGTGCAGCCGCTGCTGCGGCACGTCCTCTATCCCGCCGATGGCGCCCGCGTCCATCCCGAACAGGTCGAGCGGCACGCCTGCCGCGGTGAAGCGCTCGAGCAGGTCCGTGCCGGTCACCCGGGCGCGGCGGCGCGCCTCGTTGATGACGACCGCCGCGCGCGCCTCCTCCCCGGTGTAGCGGTAGCCCGGGTCGACGATGCCGTGCTCGATGACGCGCGTCGGCGTGGGCCCGCAGTCCCAGAAGAGCGCGTTGAAGTGCGTGACGTGGCAGATCGTGACGCCGGGCCGGCCCGCCGCCGGATGGCGCATCTCGTTGATCGGGCCCTGGGGAGCGTTGTGCTCGACGTACACCGCCGGGATGTCGCGGCCCGGGACGCGCCCGCCGAGCCAGCGCTCGGCCAGGCCGTCGAGCTCCTCGGGGCGCTGCAGGATCACGACGTCCACCTCGGCCTCGGCGGCCACCTCGGGCGTGACCTCGACGGCGCTCGCCGGCCAGTCCCAGGTCTGAGCGCGGCCGCGGCCCTCCGGCCCGCGATCGGGCACGACCGGCAGCAGGTACGTGTGCGCCCCGTGGACGAAGGCGGTCGTCCACGAGCCGTGCACGTGCCAGAGCAGCACGTTCATGCGGCGGCGACCTCCCGCAGCGGAGCGAACCGCCCGACCGCGGCGACGACGTCCTCCACGCGAACCCCGCCGAGGCACGGGTGGCCGGGCACGGGGCAGTCGCGCGCGCGGCAGCCCGCGCAGGGCACGTCGACGTGCAGCAGGACGTGCGGCACGCGCCACGGCCGCCACCGCACCGCGGGCACCGTCGGCGCGTACAGCGAGACGACCGGCGTGCCGACCGCGGCGGCGAGGTGCGCGGGGCCGGTGTTGCCGACCACGACGCAGTCGGCGCCGGCCAGCACGTCGGCCAGGCCGGCGAAGTCGGTGCGCCCGCCGAGGTCGACGCCGTGGGCGCCCGCGACGCGCGCGGTCAGCGCGCGCTCCGCGGGGGCGCCGGTGACGACGACGCGCCGGCCGTCGGCCGCGAGGGCGGCGACGAGCTCGGCGTTGCGCTCGGGCGCCCAGGCGCGAGCCGGGACGGAGGCGCCCGGGTGCACGACGACGTAGCCGCGGCCCGCCGGCGCGGCGCCGGGGCGGCGCACGCGCAGGGCGCCGTCGTCGCCCGCGGGCAGCGCGTGGCCGAGCGCCGCGACGAGCGACAGCGAGCGCTGCACCTCGTGGACGTCGTCGTCGATCCGGTGGCGGACGTCGAGCAGCGAGCCCGGGTAGTCGACGCTCGTGGCGCCGATCCGCGGCACGCCCGCCATCCGCAGCAGCAGCGCGAGCGGCAGCGGGCTCTGGTGGAACGAGGTCAGGACGATCGCCTCGTCGAAGCCGCCGGCCGCCAGCTCGTCGACGAAGGCGTCGATCGAGGCGCGGTCGACGGGCTCGGGCCGCGGGTCGATCCACGGCGCCGCGCGGACCATCACGTCGTCGACGCCGGGCAGGAGCGCGGCGGCCTGGCGCCCGCGCGGCCCGCACAGGAGCGTCACGCGGCGCGCGCCCGCGGCGACGGCGCGGATCGCCGGTCCGGCGAGCAGGACGTCGCCCTCGTTGTCGAGGCGTGCGACGAGGACGTGCGCGCTCACCGCGCGGCCCCCAGGAGCAGGTCGACGGCCTCCGCGAGGTCGCTCGCGCGCTCGGGCGCGGCGGCGACCTCCTCGCGGCGGGTCCGGGGCGTGGGCACGAGCACGGCCCGGGCGCCGGCGGCGCGCGCGGCCTCCACGTCGGCCCCGATGTCCCCCACGACCGCGCAGCGCTCGGGCGGCACGCCGAGGCGGGCGGCGGCCTCGAGGACGAGGCCGGGCGCCGGCTTGCGGCAGTCGCAGCCCTCGTCCGGGCCGTGGGGGCAGACGAGCCATGGCCCGAGCGGGCCGAGCAGCTCCTCGACGCGCCGGTTCACGGCCGCCACCTCGTCCGCGCTGAGGAGCCCGCGCGCGATGCCGCTCTGGTTGGACACCACCGCGAGTGGGATCCCGGCGGCGCGCAGCCGGTCCAGCGCCTGCCGCGCTCCGGGCATCGGCTCCACGCGCTCGGGGTCGCCGTTGTAGGGCACGTCCACGACCAGCGTCCCGTCGCGGTCGAGCAGGACCGCGTGCGGCCGCGCGACCGCGCGCGGCGCTCGGGCGGCGTCGCGCAGCAGGCGGCGCCGGCGCACGTGGCCGGCGGCGCGGTGCGCCGTGGCGACGGGCGGGATCAGGCCGCTCGTGACCAGCATCGTCGCGATCTCCTCGGCGGTCCGCGGGCCGCGGGCGATCCGCGCTCCCGCGAACTGCGCGGTGGCCGCCAGCCAGGCGGCGCCGAGCGCGGCGGCGGCGCGCGGGCGGCGGGCGGCCGCGGCGGCGAGCGCGGTCAGGCCCAGCGCCGTCGTCGCCGCGTGGGCGCGGAAGCGCCCGGCCGGCGCCTCGGCGCGCTCGCGCCACCCGCGACCGTGCAGGGCCGCCATGAGCGCGTCGTCGGCGTTGCCGGCCTGCTTGCGCACGCTGATCCAGCGCCCGGCGGGCGGCACCGGATGGCGCACCTCGCGCGCGCCGCGCACGAGGTCCCAGCCGGCCGCGCGCAGGCGCAGGGCGAGGTCGGCGTCCTCGCGGTAGGCGCGTGGGAAGCGCTCGTCGAAGCCTCCGACGGCCTCCAGGGCAGTCCGGCGGACGGCCATGTCGGCGGTCACCCAGCGGGCGTCCTCGAGGCCGGCCACGTTGCGCTCCCAGTCGGTCGCGCGGCGGTCGGCCGGCAGGGGGACGCGGATCCGGCCCTGGCTGGCGGCGACGTCCGGCCGCACTGCGCTCAGGTCGGCCTGGAGCGCGGCGCGCCAGCCGGGCGCCGGCACGACGTCGTCGTCGAGGAAGGCCACCCATGGCGCCCGCGCGGCGCGCCAGCCGGCGTTGCGTGCCGCGGCCGGCCCGCCGCCGCCGCTGGCCAGCACTTCCACGCGCGCCGAGAGCCCGTCGGGGACGAGCGCGCGCAGGCCGTCGAGGTCCGGCCGGGGCCGGTCGTCGACGAGGATGAGCGCGCGCGGCGGCAGTCCGCCGCCGGCATCGAGGGCGTCGAGCAGCTGCGTCAGCGACGCCCGACCGGATGTCGGCACGACGATGTCGTACGCGCGGTCGGAGGCGCTGTCGCTGCGGCGGGACATGCAACACCTCCTCCGAGTCGGGGTTCCGGGCTGGGAAGAGGCCGCAGGGGATTGGGCGAGCCTCTGTCGCGGTTCGGCGGCGCGCTACCCGAGAAGCGCTTCTCGGCAAACCGGTGGCCGAGTCACTTCTGTTTGTCCTGGAAACGAGCGGTTTTCGCGGTCACGAAAGCGGACGTGCGCGTCCGCGCGGGCGCACGCCGCCGTGCCCGGCTCAGGGCACGCGCCGCCCAGCTCCGAGCCGGCGCCGTCAGACGCGGTCGGCCGCGCCGGTCACGCCGGCGTGCCCGGCGCAGTGGGCGCAGCAGAAGAAGCGCCCATCGCCGGCCTCGATGCCGTGGCCGATGATCTTGCAGCCGCAGTGATCGCAGACCGGGGCCATGGCGTGGATCGCGCACTCGAACGAGTCGAACGTATGCGACTCGCCCCCGCGCTGGATCGTCATGGCCTTGTCGTAGTCGTTGCCGCAGACGTCACATGTCGCCATGAGGCCGTCGCTACCCCGCTCGCGGATATGTCAGTCGACCGCGGCCAGGCGCGGGTTCGGCCGCTCGCCGCGCCCCGCCTTGGCCACCGCGCGGCCGTCGACGCGGACGACGTCGGCGGTGAAGTCGTTGGCTCCGCGCAGCAGCGACGAGCCGACGCCGTAGGCGTCCACCGGCGCGCCGGCCGCCTCGAAGGCCTGGATCTTCGCCGGGTTGAACCCGCCCGAGACGACGATCCGCACGTGCCCGAAGCCGGCGTCGTCGAGCGCGCGGCGCACGCGCTGGGCGAGAAGCGGCGTGACGCCGCGATGGGCCTCGGGGTTCGGCTCGTCCTGCAGCACCTGGTCGACGATCCGCTCGCTCGTGTCCAGCCGCACGCCCCACAGGCGGTCGCCGAGCTCATGGGCGACCTCCAGGGCGGTGCGCACCGAGTCGTTCTCGAAGTCGACGAGCACCGTGATGTTCATCTCGCCGTGGTAGCGCTCGGCAAACGCGACCGCCGCCGCGACGGTGTCCCCGCCGTAGGCGGCGATGAGGCCGTGCGGCACCGTGCCGACGCCGCGCCCGCCCCACCAGGACGCCTGCGCGTCGGTCGAGACGCCGATCGCGCCGGCGACGTGCGCCGCCCAGCCGTCGCCGGTCTGCACGAGCCAGTGGTCATGGCGCGCGGGAAAGAAGAGGATGGGCTTGCCGGCGGCCGCTCGGACGACCGCGGCGACGTTGCGCATGACCAGCGAGCGTCGGGCCAGGCATCCCAGGTACACCGTCTCCAGATGCGCGAAGAGCGAGTAGTCGCCCTCGATCGTCATGACCGACTCGAACGACTCGATGGGGTCGCCCTCGTACAGCGCGTGGACGGTCAGCCGGTCCCAGCCGCTCTCCCAGCTGCCGTCCGGCCGCCGTCGTCCCGCGCATTGCTTGAGCACGGCGATCGCCTCGTCGACGCCGCCGAGATACGAGCTCTCCTTCTGGAAGACCTGCATGAGCACCCGTGGGTGGCGGTCCTCGGCGAGGAGGAGCTCGCGGGTCAGGTTGAAGTACTGATCGGAGTAGTAGCCGTCCCGCATCCGCTCGACGGGGAGGCGGAAGACGGCGGGATCAAGGCGCTGTTGGACGACGTTCACGGCGTGATCCTATGAGCGAGGCGGCCCGGCTCGTCGCCGAGCTGCGCCCGCTCGTCCGCGACGAGCGCGTGCTGGAGGTGATCGCCCGCGTCCCGCGCGAGGCGTTCGTGCCGGCCGACCTGCGGCCCCACGCCTACGAGAACACGGCGCTGGGCATCGACTGCGGCCAGACGATCTCACAGCCGCTCGTCGTGGCGAGGATGACCGCGCTGCTCGAGCTCGGGCCGGAGGACCGCGTCCTCGACGTGGGCACGGGCTCGGGGTATCACGCCGCGATCCTCGCGGCGCTGGCCCGCCACGTCTGGTCCATCGAGCGCCATCCGCAGCTCTCGCGCAAGGCCGGCGAGGCGCTCGCCCGCGCCGGCGTCCCGAACGTCACGCTCATCGTCGGGGACGGCTCCGAAGGTCTCCCCGAGCAGGCGCCGTTCGACGCGATCAACGTCGCGGCGGCCGGCGGGCGCGACGCGCTTGCGACGCTCGAGGCGCAGCTCGGGCCGGGCGGGCGGCTGGTCGCGCCGATCACGGGGCACCGGCAGCGGCTCGCCGTCGCGCGGCGCGGTCCCGAGGCGGTGAGCTGGCGGGAGCTCGAGGAGGTCCGTTTCGTGCCGCTGGTCCGCGACGGCTGAGCGCGAGCCCCGCGCCGGCCGCGCCCCCGGCGATCAGCAGCGGCACCAGCCGGACGTTGTGGCGCGCCTCCGAGACGAACAGCGAGTTGACCGCCGTGACGGTCAGGACCGTGACGAGGATCGCCCAGAGCAGCGGATGTCCCCCGCCCCGCAGGCCGAGCACGAGCCCGAGGAGCCCGAGGGCGGACAGGAGCAGGTGGACGGCGAGGATCCACGCGCGCCGCGGGTGGTAGGTGCCGCGGTCGTAGCCGATCCACATCCGCCCGACCTTGCGCGTCTGCATCCCGGCGAACGCGAGCGGCCGGCCGAGGGCGTAGCGGCGCAGGTTGCGCCGCGTCTCGTGCTCGAGCGCCGCGGAGCGGCCCAGCCGCGGGTGCCGGGCGGCGACGGCGTCGAGGATCCACTCGGTCCGGAGGCTGCCGTTGGGGATGGCGCGCAGGCGGGGGTTGTGCGCCCGCGCCTCGTCCCCGAGCGCCTCGCGCAGCCCGAAGATCCGCCCGTCGCCGGGGAGGTAGGTGCCGACGTAGAGCGCCGACCACGAGCTCGACGTGATCGGGGTGGGCTGATGCCGGCGGCCCGTCGCGTACATCGACCACGGCGCGAGCGTCAGCGCGGCGGCGAGGAGGTACGCGGCGGCGGCCGCAAGGGACGTTCGGGCGCCGGAGCGCCGGAGGCTCAGCGCGACGACCACGGCGAGCACGAACGGCAGCACGAGCAGGTCGGCGCGCACCAGCATGGCCGCGCCGGTCACCACGCCGGCCAGCGCGAAGCGCCCCGGCCCGGGCCGCCGCCACGCCCATCCCAGCGCGAGCATCGCGGTCGCGAGCGTGAGCGCCCCGAGCGGCTCGGAGACCATGTCGCCGGAGATGATCGAAAGCGGCGGGTACAGCGCCACGCCCGCGGCCGCCGCGACCCCGGCCCAGGGCCCCGCGACGAGGCGGGCGACGAGGAACGCCACCGCGATGAGCGCGACGCCGACGAGCACCTGCGCCCAGTAGGCCGCCGCCGGGTCCAGGCGCGACCCGTCGTCGCCGGTCAGCTGCCGCGCGACGGCGAACAGCAGCGGCGTGCCGGGCGGCCAGTGCAGCGGGTCGTCCATCGCCGCCACCGAGTACGACCCGCGCGAGACGGCGAGCCCGAGCATCGCGTACGCGCGCTCGTCCGTCGACAGGAACCGGCCGTGGTCGAGCGCGCCGGCGATCCGGGTCGCGGCGCCGGCGGCCAGGACGACCGCGAGGGCGAACGCCCACCGCGGGGTGAGGCGCAGGGCGGCCACCCCGACGTCATAGCACCTCGGTCGGCTGACCGGGCCTGGCGGGGCCCGGGCCGCGTCGGGGACAATCGCGCCATGGACCGGCAGGGGGTCGTCGACGAGTCCATGCGCCGCTACTACGAGCAGCGCGCCCGCGAGTACGACGACTGGTGGCTCGGCCGCGGGCTCTTCGCCAGGCGCGAGCGCCCCGGCTGGGAGGACGAGGTCGCCGCCGTCGTGGACGCCATCGCGGGCCTGGCCCCGGCGCGCGTCCTCGACGTCGCCTGCGGCACCGGCTTCCTCACGCGCCACCTGCGCGGGGAGGTCACGGGCCTGGATCAGAGCGCGTCGATGGTGGCGATCGCGTCGGAGCGCGCGCCGGACGCGACCGTGGTCCAGGGCGACGCGGTCCCGCTGCCGTTCGCCGGCGGCGCGTTCCAGCGCCTGTTCACGGCGAACTTCTACGGCCACCTGGTGGAGCACGAGCGCGCGCCGTTCCTCGCCGAGGCACGGCGGGTCGCCGGCGAGCTCGTCGTCCTGGACGCCGCGCTGCAGGACGGCGGGGTGCCCGAGGAGTGGCAGGAGCGCGCGCTCGCGGACGGGTCGCGCCACCGGGTCTACAAGCGCTTCTTCACGCCCGACGGGCTGGCGGGGGAGCTCGGCGGCGGCCGCGTGCTGCACGCGGGGCGGTGGTTCGTCGTCGTCGCCGCATAGCTCAGACCTTCGGCAGCGCCTGCACGAGCGAGACCACCGGCGCGAACAGGTCGCCGTGCTGGTCGATGCGGGCGCGCACCGCGTCGGCGTCGAAGACCAGGCGCTCCGGATCGCCCGACTCGGCGCCCTCGCGCACCTCGTCCCACGTCAGCGGCGTCGAGACCGTCGGACGCTCGCGGGCGCGCAGCGAGTAGACGTTCACCGTCGTCTTGTGCTCGTCGTTCTGGCTCCAGTCGACGAGCACCTTGCCCTTGCGCAGCGTCTTCGTTTGGCGCGAGACGACCAGGTCGGGCACCTCGCGCTCGAGCAGCTCGGCGACCGCCTTGGCGAACGGCTTGGTGTCGTCGTAGGTCACGTCGGCGTTCAGTGGGACGTAGATCTGCAGCCCCTTCGAGCCCGACGTCTTCGGGAAGCTCTGCAGCCCCAGCCCGGAGAACATGCCCTGCAGCAGCAGGCCGACCCGGCAGCACTCGACGATCGTCGCCGGGGCGCCGGGGTCGAGGTCGAAGGCGAGCGCGGTCGGGCGCAGGATGTCCTCGGCCCGCGCGAGCGAGGTGTGCAGCTCCAGGTCGGCGAGGTTCGCCAGCCAGACGAGCGTCGCCAGGTCGTCGCAGACGACGAACTCGATCGGCTTCGAGCCCATGTCGATCCGCGCGGTCTGCACCCACGGCGGGCGGTGCGACGGGGCGTTCTTCTCGTAGAAGAACTTGCCCTCGACGCCGTTGGGGTAGCGCTTCAGCGTCAGCGGCCGGCCCTCGAGATGCGGCAGCAGCACCGGCGCGACGTCGGCGTAGTACTGGATGACATCGCGCTTGGTGAAGCCGGTCGCGGGATAGAGCACCTTGTCGAGGTTCGAGAGCTTGATCTCGCGGCCCTCGACGTCGGCGAACGCCTTGTCGCCGTCCTCGTGGACCACGAGGGCGGGGCCGCTCTCGCGCACGACGTCCTCGGGCGCCTTGTCGTCGCGCAGCCCCTTGTACGACGGCGCGCGCAGCTGGCCGCCCTGCGTCCACTCGGTGAACTCGACCTCGGCGACGTGGCGCGGCTCGACCCACACCGCCCCCCGCGGCGGCCGCGGGTCGCCGGGCGCGTCGAACGGCGAGCTGTCGCGCTGGAGCGGCGCCAGGAGCGCGCGCAGGCGGTCGAGCTCCGCCTCGGTGAAGCCGGTGCCCACCCGGCCGCCGTAGCGCAGGTGGCCGTCCTCACGCACGCCGACCAGCAGCGCGCCGATGCGGTCGCGCCGGCGCCCCTCCCCCGGCATCCAGCCGCCGATCACGACCTCCTGGCGCTCGACGTTCTTGACCTTCACCCAGCACGGGCTCCGCCGGCCGGGCTCGTAGGGCGAGTCCAGGCGCTTGGCGACGATCCCCTCCAGCCCCTGCGCGGAGCTCGCGGCGAGCAGCTCGGCGCCGTGGCCGACGACGTGCTCGGGCGTGCGCCACCGCTCGCCGTCGAGGCCCAGCTCGGCGAGCCGCTCGCGGCGCTCGGTGTACGGCAGGCCCATGAGCGAGTGGCCGTCGAGCCACAGCAGGTCGAAGATCACGTACGTCACCGGCGCCTCCTTGGCCAGGCGCCGCACCGCGGACTCCGAGGCCAGGTGCATGCGGCGCTGGAGCGCGCCGAAGCTCGGCCGGCCCTCGGCGTCGAGGGCGACGATCTCGCCGTCGAGGATCGCCGCGTGGTGGCTGAGCGCGCGGTTGAGCTTCGAGAGCTCCGGATAGCGCGGCGTGATGTCGTTGAGGTTGCGCGAGTGGAAGCGCAGCCGCCCCGGCTCGGAGCGCGCGATCGCGCGCACGCCGTCCCACTTGATCTCGTAGGCCCAGCGGTCGTCGTCGGGCGGCAGCTTGCCGGCGCGCGCCATCATCGGCACGAGCTTGTCCGGCATGGGCTCGCGCCCGGGATCGGCGGGCGGGTCCATCCGGTGGATCATCCAGTCCTTCGGGTTCTCGCCCTTGTCGATCGGGAAGAGCGCGTAGCGGCCGTCGATCCGCTCGCCGTGCAGCGCGACCTCGACCTTGCGCGGCTCCCACTTCAGCTCCTCGTAGGTGCCGTGGTCCCACACGCGCATGGTGCCCGCGCCGTAGGAGCCCTTCGGGATGTCGCCCTCGAAGTCGATGTACTCGAGCGGGTGATCCTCGGTGTGCACGGCGAGCCGGTTGTCCTTCGGCTCCTCCGGCAGGCCGTTCGGGATCGCCCACGACACGAGCACGCCGCCGCGCTCGAGGCGCAGGTCCCAGTGCAGGCGCGTCGCGTGGTGCTCCTGGATGACGAAGCGCGCGCGGCCCTCGCGCTCCTCCGCGTCGCCCGCCGGCTCGGGGGTCTCCTCGAAGTCGCGCTTGGCGCGGTAGGTCCCGAGGCGATCGGCCACGACGCCACGCTACCCGGGAGGCCCCGCCGCACACGCGGACGCGCCGGCGGCGGCGGCGCCGGGGGCCGGGCTCAGCCCCCGCAGGATCCACACCGCGCGGCCGTCCGGGGCTGAGCCCAAGTGCTCCAGCCCGCCCGCCGGCGGAAGTTGCACCGCGCGGGCCCGTCGGGGGCCGAGCCTCTAGCCCCCGGCGACCGCCGGCAGGATCTGCACCTCGTGGCCGTC
>JAXDHC010000186.1:0-2784 GCA_034664705.1 Solirubrobacteraceae bacterium | reverse complement strand
CCGGCGTCCCGAGCGTGACCGCGACGCCGGGCTGCACGGCGACGCCCGCCGGCCGCGTGGCCGGGCCGAGGCGCTGCACGGTGAGGCGCCGGAACGACAGGCCGCTGAGGACGGACACCGCGCCGTCGGCGCGGTCGGCGATGTAGATGCGCGTGCGATCGGGCGACCACGCCGGGAAGCCCGGGCCGCCGCCGGTGCGCACGCGCCGGATCGGCCGGCCGGCGCGGACGTCGAAGATCACGGTGACGCGCTCGCCGGCGCTGGCGCCCACGACGGCATAGCGCCCGGTCGGCGAGAACGTGACCCCGCCGCCGCCGACGGCGCGGCCGACGCGGTGGCGCGCGCGGAGCTGTCCCTCCGGGCCGAGGCGCAGCAGCCGCCCGGTCCGGGCGCCCGGGGCGCTGACCCAGGTGTCGCGCCCGCCCGGCGCGAAGGCGACCCCGCCCGCCGCGGCGACCGCGACGCGCTTGATGAGACCGCCGCCGACGAGGCTCACGATCCCGACGTGGCGGCGATCGAGGATCACGGCGGCGCGCGTGCCGTCGCCGGAGACGGCCAGCGAGCCCGGGGAGGGCGCGGCCCGCAGCGGGATCGAGCCGACCACGGCGAACGTCGCCGCGTCGATCACGTCGATCGCCCCGGGGCGCGCCGCGTACAGCCGCCGCCCGTCGGCGGACTCCGCCAGGCCGGTCGCCGTCCCGCGCAGCGTCGCCGCGCCGACGGGCAGGCGGGTGGCGAGGTCGATGCCGAGGACGCGCGCGCCCGCCGCCACGTAGCCGCGCGAGCCGTCGGGCGCCACGGCGACGGCGCGGCTGCGCCCGCCGACGGGAATCCGGGCGACGACCTGGTTGGTCGCGACGTCGGTCAGGGTCGCGGCGCCGTCGCCGGAGGCGACGAGGACCACGCGCGCGTGGGCGGCCGCCGGCGCGAGCAGGACGGCGGCGGCGAGCAGGGGCAGGAGAGCGGCGATTCGAGGCATCGGCGAAGGAACCCCCGCGACGCGCGGAAGGTTGCGCCGCACCGGCTACCGGTAGACGGGTTGCAGATCCGGCCAGGCCTCGGCGTCGTGGCCGCAGATGACCTCGGCGTCCGGCGTCTGCTGCAGATAGCGTCGGATCTCGCGCACCGAGCGGCGGTAGCGGTGGACGTCGTCGACGAACACCGGCACGAGCTCCTCGTCGATCGAGCGCCGCGCGTATGCGGCATCGCCGGTCAGCAGCAGCTCGCGCCCGCTCTCCAGGCGCAGCAGGACCGACATGTGGCCCTTCGTGTGGGCCGGCGTCGACAGCAGCCGCACGGAGCCGTCGCCGAAGAGGTCGACCGTGCGCCCGAAGCTCGCGAACGACGTCACCCGCGCGTCGTCGAAGTCGATTTCGCGCCAGTCGAAGGCGTGGTCGAACTGCCGGCGGCTGTAGCCCCGCGTGAACCCGGCCGACCGCGCGGCGCGCCACTCGGCGGCATCGACGACGAACGTGGCCTGCGGGAACTCCGAGACCGCGCCGGTGTGGTCGTAGTGCAGGTGCGTCATGACGACGACGCGCACGTCGATCGGGTCGAGGCCGCGCGCGCGGAGCTGCTCCGTCGCCGCCCACTCCGGCTCCATCTCGATGCGGTACGCGAGGCCCGCGGCGCGCCCCAGCGCCCGGGCGCCCTCGTGCGCGACGGCGACCGGCAGCCCGGTGTCGATGAGGATCGCGCCGGCCTGGGGGTGCTCGACGAGGAAGCACGGGATCGGCACGGGCGTGAAGCGGCTGCGCGGCGTGAGCAGGCCGAGGCCGCGCAGCGTCGCCATCGGCCCCTTCGGGCGCTGGAGGAAGTGGGGCATCGCGAGCATGTCCGCGGTGCGCAGCGGATGGACCCGGACGCCGGCGCCCTCGCGGCCGCCGCTCAGCGGCAGGCGCGCGCGCTTCGTCTCTGCGGAGAGCGACACGCGGCCAGAGGATACGGCGGGGGCCCGCGGCGTCAGCGCAGGTGGCGCAGCGCCTGCAGGCCCTTCAGCAGCGTGGCGACCGACGAGAGCGCCTGGACCTCGGCCTCCTCGAGCAGCCGCGGGACGTCCGCGAGCGCGTGCAGCTGCACCGTCACGCCCCCGGCCGCCTCGGTCGCGTCGAGGACGGGGACGTCCGTGCGCGTCGCGCCGAGCGCGAGGAAGCAGAAGATCGTGTTCGTGTTCTTCGTCGTGTCCTCGAGGACCGCGCCGAGGTCGTGCAGCTCGCCGCCGGTGTAGCCGGTCTCCTCGCGCAGCTCGCGCCGCGCCGCGTCGGTCGGGTCCTCGCCGGCGTCGATCACGCCGCCCGGCAGCTCGAGCGTGAAGCGCCCGGCGCCGTGCTTGTACTGCCGGACGAGGACGACCTCGCCCTTTGGCGTCACCGGCATGGTGATCGCCGCGTCCGGGCGCTCGGAGACGTAGTAGTCGATGACCTCGCCGTCCGGCAGCTCCAGGACGTCCTTGCGGACGCGGTACCAGGGGCGGTCCAGGGCGAGCTCGGAGGCGATGGTCCGAAACGGCGCGGTCACGGCAGCATTGTCACCGACGGACGGCGGGCGGCCTCACGCGCGCCGGAGCACCGCGCGCGCGTCCGGCCACGGGGCGAACGGCGCCCCCGGCTGGGGCAGGCGCTCGTGCAGCCCGATGACGAGCGCGCCGCCGGGTCGCAGGGCCGTGGCGAGCCCGGCGAGCACGGCGCGCTGCACCGCGGGCGCGAAGTACGTGAAGGCGAGGTTGCGGCAGAGCACGAGGTCGAACGCGGCGGCGCCGTCCGGCGGCGCGGCACGCACGTCGTG
>JAXDHC010000185.1:0-4713 GCA_034664705.1 Solirubrobacteraceae bacterium | reverse complement strand
GACCGCGCGGCTCTGGTCGCCCGAGGCGCCGAAGGACTCCTTGAAGGTCACGCCCGCGCCGGCGGTCGTCCTCCGGAAGCCGGGGATGACCTCGTCGTAGACGACCTGCGGGGTCGAGTACGCGACGAGCGACAGCTGGGACTTCCCGGATGCGCCGGCGGCGGAGCTCGACGACGAGCCGCCGCCGGCGGTGTCGTCCGCGCCGCCGCAGCCCGCCGCGACGAGCGCGACGAGGGCGAGGAGCGCGGTGAGAGCGCGAAGCTTCATGAATCCTCCAATGTGCATTCTGCATAAACCAGGTCGGGTTTGGGCAGAATACAGATCCCGACAAGGTCGGTGGAGAAGGTGCACATTAGGCCGGCACGGGCGCCACGACCCCCGCCGGGGCGACCGCTAGCATCGCCCGCCTCGTGGATTACCCCGTCGAGACCTTCACCGAGGCCGAGCGCGCGCGCCTGGCGCCGCACGTCACGAACCTCGACGGCCCGGTCTTCGCGCTCGTCAACCTGCCCGAGACCGTCAAGGGCGCGCTGTTCGCCCGCTACTCCCGCTACCAGGGGACGTTGCGGCGGATGTTCCTCGACGAGTTCGCCGACTCGCTCCCCGAGACCCCGCCGGCCTGGGACACCGGAGAGGGCGAGCGCGCGGCCGCGCTCTACGAGCGGATCTTCCTCGGCTACGGCGACGACTCGGTCGCCCAGCTCGGCGGCCTGCACGTCGCCTGTGAGTGGGTATCAAACGTGCTCACGAAGATCCTCCAGCGCCCGCGGCTCGCCGCCTACCTGGAGCAGTCGACGCGGTACATCCCCTACGACGGCCCGATGCCCGGCGGCGGCTACCGCTACTACCGCGACCCCGAGCTCGGCCCGAGCTACGGGCGCGCGATGGACGAGCTGTTCGGCATCTACGCCGACAGCCTGCCGCGCGTCGCCGCGTGGGCGGACGCGACGTTCCCGGCGCCCGACGGCGAGCCGACCGCCGCGCACCGCCGCGCCGTGCAGGCCAAGGCGCTCGACCTGCTGCGCGGGCTGCTGCCGGCGGCGTCGCTCTCGCACATGGGCATCTACGCGACGGGCCAGACCTACGAGCAGCTCATCCTCCACCTCCTCGCCCACCCGCTGCCCGAGGCGCGCCACTACGGGCGCATGCTCCTCGACGCCGTGAAGGCCGTCATCCCGAGCTTCGTGGCCCGCGTCGAGCGCCCTGACCGCGGTGGCGAGTGGATCGGCTACCTCGAGGCGCGCGAGCGTGCGGCCGAGCGCTGGGTGAGCCGCCTCGGGCTCGACCGACCGGCCTCCGAGGACGCCCGGCGCCCGTCCGTCCGCCTGCTGCACGTCGACGGCGACGAGGACGCGCTGCTGTCGTCGCTGCTCTTCGAGGCCGCCGGCGCCGGCGAGGAGGAGACGCGCATCCGGCTGAGCGCGCTCGGCGCCGACGAGCGCGCGGAGCTCCTGCGCGACCTCGTGGGCCTGCGGGGCAACCGGCGCCACCGCCCCGGCCGCGGCTTCGAGGCGCTGCGCTACCGCTTCGAGATCGTGTCGGACTACGGGGCGTTCCGCGACCTCCAGCGCCACCGCATGCTCACCGTGCAGTGGCAGCGCCTCACGCCCCACCTCGGTGCCGGCATCCCGGAGGAGGTCGAGGCGGCCGGCTGCGGGGACGCGATGCGCCGCGCCTACGAGGTCTCACAGGCCGAGTGGGAGCGGCTGGCCGGCGAGGGCCGCGAGCGCGAGGCGGCCTACGCGCTGTGCCTCGGCTTCCGCATCCGCTACGTCCTGGACCTCAACGCCCGCGAGGCGATGCAGCTCATCGAGCTGCGCTCCGGCCGCGAGGGCCACCCCGGCTACCGCGCCGTCGCGCACGAGATGCACCGGCTCATCGGCGAGGTCCACCCCGCCGTGGCCGCCGCCATGACCCACGTCGACACCGAGGCCGAGCCGCGCCTGGAGCGCATGCTCTCGGAGATGCGCACGCAGGCGAAGCTGGACGCGCTCGGCCGCCACCCGGGCTGAGGCGGGATCGGCTCCAGCCGCGCCGGACGGCGGCTCACCGGCGGCTGCGAAGATCGAACCGATTCCGCGGTCTCAGGAGCACGGGCGCGGCGCGGAGCGCGGCGAGGTAGCCGAGGAGCGGGCCGGGGCTTCGCTTCCGCGCGGACTCCGCGGCCGTCCGGATCGAGCCGACGGCCACGATCACGACGCGCCGCCACCCTCGCGTGGCCACGAGGTTGAACCGCCACCGCCCCTCGTAGACCTTGCGCGCGATCCGGGCCCGTGCCGCTGCGTCAGGCGCCCCGCCGTGCTCATGGTGAACGGCCGTGACCCCCGCGACCTGGCGCGTCGGGGTCCCGGCCCTGCGCAACGCGAACCCGAGCTCGGTGTCCTCGTAGTAGTGGCGGATGCGTTCGTCGAACCCGCCCGCGCGATGGAGGGCCTCGGCGGCGACGAGGAAGCATGCCGCCATCGGATACGCGAGGTCCTCCATCACCGGTGTGTCGTGATCGTCGAGCTTGAGATCGAGGCGCCGCCACTCCCACGTCACGGCGTTCTGCAGGTCGCCCGCCGGGCCGCGCACCTCCGGGACGAGGCAAACGCCGACGCCTCTGCGCTCCCAGAGAGCGCGGAGCGCCTCGACGTCGATCTCGAGGTCGTCGTCGCAGAACAGGAGCCATTCGTGTCGAGCGGCGAGCGTTCCGGTGTTGCGCGCCGCCGACGCGCCGCGGTTCTCCCGGTGCTCCACGACCGTGATGTCACCGTCGACGCGGCGGATCGCCTCGGCGGTGCCGTCGGTCGAGCCGTCGTCGACGATGACGAGCTCACACGGCATCTCGAGTTGTGAGAGCGAGCGCCAGAGCGGCGCGATGAACCGGTCGACGCGCGCGCGCCCGTTCAGTGAGCAGACGATGACCGAGAGCCCTTCGCTCATCGCCGCGCAGCGCGGTCGTGGATGAACGCCATGTCGACGAAGATGCCCTCTATCGACATGTCGGACGCGCGTTGCAGCGTCCCTCCGGGGAGGAGGCGATGCGGTGTGAAACCCATCCCGGTCAGGGTGCCGGCAACCTCCGTGGGCGAGCTCCCGGCTCGCGTCAGCGCCTCGGGATTGAGCTCGATCAGCACGGCGTCGCAGCGCTCGAGCGTCCGGCTCGCGCCCCGCAGCACCGCCGGCTCATAGCCCTCGGTGTCGATCTTCAGCAGTCGCACCGGACGTTCATCGAGGACGTCGTCCAGACGTGCGACCTCGACACGCGTGTTCCCCGGCGAGCCGGCCACCGCGACCAGGGTGGCGTGCGCCGTCTGGTCCTCCGGCACGTTGATCTCCATCTCGCCGGGGGCATCGCCGGCAGCCATGCGGTGCATCTCGATCATCGCTTCGAGCTCGGGCCGGCCGCTGACCGCCGCAGCGAGCTTGGCGTAGGTCCCGGGACTCGGCTCGAAGGCCACGATTCGCCCGGTGGGGCCGACGCGCGCGGCGGCACGGGATACGAAGGACCCGATGTGCGCGCCGACGTCGACGTACGTATCGCCTGGTGACAGCCACCGCGTGAGCCACGAGTCGGTGGGCTCGTGCACCCAGCCGCGGTAGTAGACGACGCGGGACACGTCGTCGCGGAGATCGCAGACCAACCTCATGCCCGACGGCTCGCGGGACCGGTAGGCATGACCGTCGGAGCCACGGCGGGCCGTCCATCGGTGTGCGAGCTCGATGCCTCGCCCGCGCGGGGGCAGATGCCGGATGGCGGCGCGGATCAGCGGCGGCACGAGGCGGTCGACTGGATGCATGAAGCGCTCCCTTCGTTGGGCAGGCCAAGCATCGCCGAACGAACGAGCACATGGAACTCGCGGCGACGATGTCGCACCCGCGAGGACGGGCGGCCGAGCCCGCGCTGCCCATCGGTGTGCGCGGCCCCGCGCGGTCGCCTTACGATGCGTCGCGTGACGCGCCGCGAGGCTCGCGGAGGCATCGTCGACCTCCACTCCCACGTCCTGCCGGGTGTCGATGACGGCGCCCGTGACATGGCGGAGAGCGTGGAGATGGCCCGGGCCGCGGTGGCGGACGGCGTCGCGGTGCTTGGCGCCACGCCGCATGTGCGCTCGGACTACCCCACCGACGCGGCGCAGGTGCTCGTGCGCGTCGAGCACCTCCAACAGGAGCTCCGCGCGCAGGGCGTCCCGCTGCGCGTCGTTCCGGGCGGCGAGGTGGGCCTCCATCGCCTGACGGAGCTCGACGATGACGAGCTGCGACGTTTCGGGCTCGGCGGCAACCCCGCCGTGATCCTCGTGGAGGCGCCCTACTCGGGGCTCACGCTGCCGCGACCGCACCCCTTGTACGACATCATGGCCCGCGGGTTCACGGCCGTTATCGCGCACCCCGAGCGAAGCCACGACGTCCGGCGGGATCCCGAGCGCGTCCGCCCGCTCGTCGAGGCCGGCGCCCTGATCCAGGTGACCGCCGGCTCGCTCGGCTGGGGCGTGCCGGGCGACGTGCGGGCCGCTGCCCGGTCGCTCATCGGGGGAGGGCTCGCGCACATGATCGCGAGCGACGGGCACGGCCCGCGGGTGAAGCGCCCCTCGGTCGCCGCGGCGCTCGAGACCATCGAGGACGAGGCGCTGGCCGACTGGCTCGCGCGCGGCGTCCCTCGCGCCATCGTCGATCGCACGGCGATCCCGGAGCGGCCCGATCCGCCTCCGGCGCGGCGGTCGCTCAGGCGCG
>JAXDHC010000184.1:0-11113 GCA_034664705.1 Solirubrobacteraceae bacterium | reverse complement strand
TGACCGTCCTCCGCGGCGCGGCCCCGGCGCGCCTCAGCGCACCGGCCGGACGGCGCCGATCAGGCCGCGGTTCTGCTCGCGGAACCGCGCCTCGTACTGCGGGCGGACGACGGACTCCACCGGCTCGATCTTCTTCCGCTCGCAGGAGAAGTCCGCGCGCGCGATCGAGACCTCCTCGCGCTGCAGCTTCGCGAGCGCGGCGTGGTCGTACGGCCGCGGCTTCTCGCCCGCGGGCGGGCCGGTCGCGAACTGGCCGGGCAGCGGCCCGACGATCTTCTCCGTCCGCTTGAACAGGTCCGAGTCGATCTCGTCCGGGTCCTCGTAGCGGTATCCGGCCGCGGCCATGCACGAGGACCAGTTCTCGAGCGCCTTCACCATCCGCTGGTCCTCGAGGATGCGCTCGTCGAGCTGGTCGAGCTTGCCCTGCAGCTGGGTGAGCACCTGGGCGCCGCCGAACACGGCCTCCGTGGCCTGGAGCGTGCATCCGCCCAGCCGGTCGAAGTGGCCCGTATCGACCGCCTCGGCGAACGTCGCGCCCTTGTTCTCGCCCCAGAGCGCGCGGTCGTAGGCACGGCGGTCCGCGGGCGGGAGGGTCGCCCGCAGGCGCTGGTTCGGGTTGCCCTGCGAGGTGCCGCGTCCCCACAGCGTGCTGATCCCGTAGCCGAACTGGTTGAGGAAGTCCTCGTCGCTGAGGCGGCTCGAGCCCACGACCGCCGCGCGCTGGGCGAACGGGTCGATGGGGACGTAGTCGAAGCCCTGGTTCTTCATGCACTCGCCGATGGCGCCCTCGACGCGGCTCTCGCGGGCGAGGATCCCGGCCTGGTCGAAGCCGAGCTGGTCCTCGACGCTGCCAGAGGGCTGCGCGCCCGAGGACGCGGATGCGGGCGAGGACGACGTGGACGAGGAGGACGACGAGCCGGAGTCGCTGCCGCAGGCGGTGAGCGCCAGCACGGCGCTGAGCACGACCGCGCCCAGGAGCGTCCGCGGGGCGCGCCGGGAGCCGGGAGCGCTGACGGCGAGGTCGGTTCGGGGCATGGGGCAGTCTCCAGTCGGGCGGTGGCCGATCACGTGCCGGCGCGGAGCGCCTCGACCGGCTCGAGCGCAGCGGCGCGCAGTGCGGGATAGGTGCCGGACAGCAGTCCGATGAGGGCGCCGACCAGGGGCGCCCCGAGCGGCACCCACGGGTCCAGGACGGGCGTCCAGGTGTTGGCGGCCGAGACGGCGACGATCACGAGCGTGCCGACGCTCGCGCCGATCACGCCGCCGGCGAGGCCCATCGCCGTGCTCTCCAGCAGGAACTGGCCGGCGATGTGACGGCGGCCCGCGCCGAGCGCCCGGCGCAGCCCGATCTCCCCGATGCGCTCCAGCACCGAGACGAGCGTCACGTTGGCGATCCCGATCGCGCCGACGAGGAGCGAGACGCCGCCGAGCAGCAGGAAGAGGGCGTTGAGGTCGTTCTTCACCTCGCCGCGGAGCTCGCGCGGGTCGGGCGGCGCCGCGACCTTCAGCAGCCGCGGGTCGCCGGGGCTCAGCGCCACCGGGGCCTGGCGGGCGATGAGGTCGACGGCGCCGATGCGCGTCTCGACCTGCGCCAGCGCCGGCGAGGCGAGGCCGAACTCGCGCCGCGCCGTCCCCTCGGGCATGATCACGGCGCCGAGCAGCGACGCCTGGCGGCGGACCGCCGACAGCAGCCCGATCACGACGTACAGCCGGTCGCCGATGAAGATCGCGGGCTGGTCGTCGATGCGCGTGATGCCCACGCGGCGCGCGGCGTTCTCCCCCAGCACCACCACGCGGTCGCCCCGGGCGGAGTGGCCGGCGTCGAACGACCGGCCCGCCGACAGCTCGGCGTGGACGGCCTCGAAGACGCCCGGCGAGGCGGCCTTCATCGGCAGCTGGGTCGCGCCCGCGGCGAGCGGGTCGTTGAGCGGGACGGAGCGCACGAGCTGGCCGCGCACGTCGACGTCGGCGAGGGTGCCGGCCGCCACGACGCCGTTCAGTCGCCGCAGCCGCGCCTCGGCGTCCCACGGCAGCACGGCGGCGCGCGCGCCGCCGGCCCGCACCGAGGGACTGACGACGATGTCGGTCGCGGCCAGGGCGTCGAAGTGCCCGACGATCTGGCTGCCCGCGGTCTTCGACAGGCCGAGGGTCGCGACCAGCGCGCCGACGCCGATGACGGTCCCGAGCACGGTCAGCGCGATGCGCGCGGGCCGCGCGAGCAGGCCGGCCAGCGCCTCGCCGGCGAGGTCGCGCAACGACATGTGCCCGTGCATCGGCCCCCGGCGCACGGCCGCGCTCGGGCCCCGGCGCCTCACTGGAACTCCTCGGTGAGCGTGCCGTCGACCATCCGGACCCGGCGCTGCGCGTGCCGGGCCACCTGCTCCTCGTGCGTGACGAGCACGAGCGTCAGGCCGGCGAGGCTCAGCTCGTCGAACAGCCGCAGGACGGACTCCGTGTTGACGGAGTCGAGGTTGCCCGTCGGCTCGTCGCACAGCAGCAGGCTGTGGTCGGCCATCAGCGCGCGCGCGATCGCGACCCGCTGCTGCTCGCCGCCCGACAGCCGGGTGGGCAGGAACCCCGCGCGGTTCTCCATGCCGACGCGCTCCAGCCCCGCCAGCGCCCGCTGGGCCCGGCCCTCGCGCGGCGCGCCGCGGTAGACCTCCGCGAGCATCACGTTGTCGAGCACGGTCCGGTGGGCCAGCAGGTTGAAGGTCTGGAAGACGAAGCCGATCGCCTGCGCGCGCAGCACGGCCCGCCGCGCGTCGTCGAGCTCGCCGACGTCGATGCCGTCGAGGAGGTAGGTGCCGCTCGTCGGGCGATCGAGGCAGCCGAGCACGTTGAGCAGCGTCGACTTGCCCGACCCGGAGGGCCCGACGATGGCCAGCGACATCCCGTGCTCGATGACGAGGTCGACCTCGCGGAGCGCGTGGACGCGCGGCTCGCTCCCGAACTCGCGGGTGACGGACCGCAGCTCCACGGCCGGCATCGGCGACGGTCCCCGCTCGTCCACGGCGGCTGCCGGCTCGGGCGAACCGGGCACGGCGCCGACCGCCGTCGCGCGCGGTGCCGGCTCGGCGCTCACGGCCCGCCGGGCGCCCGCCCGCTCGGCAGCACCTGCGACGGCCCCCGCGAGCCGACGATCACCAGGTCGCCGCGGCGCAGCCGGTCGCCGCCGGCCGGGCGCACCTCCGCGAGGCCCTCGGCCGCGAGGCCGGGCACAACGTGCACCAGCTCGGTGCGCCGCGCGCGGCGGACCTGCACGCGCGAGCGGCCGTCGCCGCCGATCGACAGCGCGCTGACCGGGACCGTCAGCACGGCGCCGCGCGTGCTCTTGACCGAGATCGTGAGCTTCACGGACGCGCCGACGAGCGACGGCAGGCTGCTCGTGGGCACCACGGCGAGGTAGAAGCGGTTCGGGTCGATGCGGTTCGTCCCCGGCGTCCGTGCGACCCGCGTGACGCGGCCGCGGCCCGTGACGCCGAGGTCCTGCTCCTCGATCTTCACCACGTCGCCGACCCGGACGAGCTTGGCGTCGGACACCGACAGGGACGAGTCGATCGCCAGGCGCGAGTTCGTGACGTTCATGACCCGCCCGGAGACGGTGCTCCCGCGCTTGGCCTTGACCGCGTCCACGCGGAGCGGAAGGTTCGAGAAGAACAGGACCTCGTTCGCCGGCACCTGCACGCCGGCATCGTGCGAGAGCCGCGAGACCTCGTTCGCCGTGCGGCGGGCCTCGCGCGCCGTCGAGCCGGTGATCGCCTGCAGCGACCCGGTGTCGACCTTCCGGGTCACCACGCGCGCCTTGCGCGCCGCCAGGCGGGCCTGGCGGCGGGCCGTGGCGAGCGCCCCCTGCGCGCGGCGCAGCTCCGCCGCGGCGACGGGGACGTCGCGCAGGAGCTTGGCCCCGTCGACGTGGGCGCGTGCCACGTCGGCGGCTCCGCCGACCCGCACGGCATTGGCCGTGGCGCCGGCGGCGTTGAGGTCCGTCTGCGCCTGGACGACCGCCTGCGCGGCCTGCCGGGCGGCGGTGTCGGCCGCGATGCGGTCGTTCAGCGTCGTGTCCGGGGGAAGGTCGAAGCGGCGCGCCTCCGACAGGCGGGCCTCCTCGATGGCGGCGTTCAGCGCGGCCTGCTTGGCGGCGGCGTCGGCGTCCGCGAGCGCCTGGTCGCGCTGGCCGTTGGCGACCGCCACGGTCTCGCCCGACCCCGCATTCGCCGCCGCCGCCTGCGCGGCCTGGAGCTTGGCCTGCGCGGTCGTGACGCGAAGCTGAGCGGTGCCGATGGCGTCGCGCGCGTTGTTCGCGTCGATCCGCGCCTGCGCGATCTCCGCGGGCTTGGGGCCGCCGCGCCGCGCCTGGTCGACGTTCGCGACCGCCTGGAGCTGGGCGTCCCGCGCCTGGGCGGCGGCCGTCTCGGCGATGCGCAGCTGGTCGAGCTGCACGCTGGTCGGGCCGAACGGGTCGTACCCCCGGCGCAGGTAGAACGCGGAGACCGCCGCCTCGGTCGCGCTGTCGTAGCGGCCGTCGAGCGGCCCCGGGGGGATCCCGAGGCGGCTCATCGCGCGCTCGAACTGGAGGACGTCGGGCCCGCGATCGCCGGGCCGCAGGTCGCGGTGCATGGGGATCGTCCCCGGCAGGACGAACACGGGGCGGGCGTCGACGGACATCGCGACGTCCCCCGCGCCGAGCTCGGTCCGCGCATGCGGCGCGCGGGTCACGATGTCGCTGCTGATGCCCTGCTTGATGGTGGAGGTCGCGAGGACGACGCCCTGCGGCGCGCCGTAGCGCACGGTGCCGCGGACGATCACCTCCGCGGAGAGGGTGCGACGGACGACGGGGATCGTGATCGGAGACGGCTTCGGGGGCGCCGTGTCGGCCGCCACCTGCGCGGGCGAGCGGATCTGCCGGGCCCCCAGCCACCCCACGATGGTGATCACGATGAGCCCCGCGAGGGCCAGCGTGGTAAGCCGTGTGGCCCGGGACATGCCCACCCTGGTCAGCCCCCGGTCCTCGGTGGCGGGGTCTCGTCCGACGGCGCCCACACGGCGGGAGGGCGTCGTCCGCCCATCCCCCGCGGCGCCTCACGGCCGGGTCGTTCGCATCCCCCCATCGTGTTTCGTAGTAACAGGAATCCGAGCCCCGATGCAAGACATCGGAACGGGGACTGACCTCATTTAAGATTCGTCTCATCCGGCTCTCAGATTGAGGTGAGATCAGAGCCCATGCGGGTGCTTCTGGTTGAGGACGAGCTGCGCATGGCCGCGGCCATCAGGCGCGCGCTGCGCGCCGAGGGCATCCTCACCGACATCGCGCCCTCCGGCACCCAGGCGATGTCGATGGCGCGGGCGGGCCAGTACGACGTGCTGATCCTCGACGTGATGCTGCCCGACCTCGACGGCTTCGAGATCTGCCGGCGCCTGCGCGGGGCGCAGATGTGGGTGCCGATCATCATGCTGACGGCCCGCGATGCGATCGAGGACCGCGTGAAGGGACTCGACCAGGGGGCCGACGACTACCTGACCAAGCCGTTCTCGCTGGCGGAGCTGCTCGCACGCCTGCGCGCGCTCGCGCGCCGTGGCCCGGTGGAGCGCCCGGCCGTCCTGGAGGTCGGCCGCCTGCGGCTGGACCCGGCCACGCGGCAGGTCTGGCGCGGCCAGGAGGAGATCGTCCTGTCGGCCCGGGAGTTCTCGCTCCTGGAGACGTTCATGCGCCGGCCCGGGCAGGTGCTCAGCCACATGCAGCTCCTCGACGCCGCCTGGGACCTCGGCTACGAGCAGCGCTCCAACGTCGTGGAGGTCTACGTCCGCTACCTGCGCGAGAAGATCGATCGCCCCTACGGCATCAAGTCGCTCGAGACGGTTCGCGGCTTCGGCTACCGCCTGCGGCGGGACGGCGGCCTGTGAGCGGGCTGCCGATCCGCGTCCGGCTGACCGCCGCCTTCGCCCTGGCCATGGTGGTCGTGCTGGCCGCGGCGTGCCTGTTCGTCTACGTGCAGCTGCGGTCGGACACCGACCAGGCGATCGCCGGGAGCCTCGAGACTCGCCTGGCCGCGGCGGCCGCGCTCGCCGGCCGCGGTGAGGCGTTCGGCAGCGCCGACTCGGGGCTGCTGAGCGAGCACGACGAGAGCTTCGCGCAGATCCTGCGCGCCGACGGCCGCGTCGTCGCCTCGATCGGGGCCGTGCGCGGGCCGGCGCTCGCCGGCCCGGAGCTTCGCCGTGCCACCCGGAACCGGGTGGCCACCGAGCGCCGGCTGGCGGGCTTCGACGACACCGCGCGCGTGCTCGCCCGGCCGACGCCCGGTGGCGGCGGCTCCACCGTGGTCGCGGTCGGCCAGTCGCTGGGCGACCGCAACGAGGCCCTCAGCGCACTCGTCCGGTCGTTCGCCGTGGCCGGCGTGCTCGCGGTGATCGTCGCGTCGCTCGTCGGCTACGCGCTGGCGACCGCCGGCCTCGCACCGGTGGAGGCGATGCGCCGGCGCGCGTCGGAGATCTCGCTGAGCGGCGACGGCGAGCGGCTGCCCCTGGCCAGCGCGCACGACGAGATCCGGCGACTGGGCGAGACGCTCAACGCCATGCTCGACCGGCTGCGGCGGTCCTTCGAGCGCGAGCGGCGCTTCGTCGCGGACGCCAGCCACGAGCTCCGCTCGCCCGTCGCCGTGGTCAAGACGGAGCTCGAGGGCGCGCTGCGGACGGGCGACTACGGCCCGGGCGTCCGGCAGGCGCTCGTCGCCGCCGTGGAGGAGTGCGACCGGCTGGCCCAGCTCGCGGAGGACCTGCTCGTCCTGGCGCGGGCGGGCGACGGCCGTCTGCCCGCCCGCCCCGAGCCGCTGTCGGCGGCGAGGCTGCTCGAGGACGCGCGCGACCGCTTCGTCGACCGGGCGGCCCAGCGCGGGCGGATGATCCGGATCGACATGACCGGCGACGTCGTCGTCCTCGCCGACGCGCTGCGCCTGCGCCAGGCGCTGGGCAACCTCGTCGACAACGCCGTCCGCCTCGGCGCGGGCGAGATCACGCTGGCGGCGCGCCAGGCCGCCGCAGCGGTGGAGATCGATGTCTCCGACCATGGTCCCGGCTTCGCGGGCGCGCTCGCCGAGCACGCCTTCGAGCGGTTCACCCGGGCCGACGAGGCACGCTCCGGAGAGGGTGCGGGGCTCGGCCTGGCGATCGTGCAGGCGATCGCCGACGCCCACGGCGGCACGGCCGAGATCGTCCGCGACGCCGCCGTGACCACGGTCCGCATCGTCCTGCCGCGCGGCGGCGACGCCGACACGCACCCGGCCGCGCCCGCGGCCGCGCCGTCCCGTGCGCCCGAGCGGGGCGCATCTCAGGCGCGTCTCATGTAGGGCCCCTACGGTCTCGTCGTCACACTCCCGCGACCTGAGGGGGGCGGATGGAGACCCAGCGAGAGCGCGCGCGCATTGCCGGCGAGGCCGGCGGCCCGCGTCGCAGCGATGGCATCGCCGAGCTCGGCGGCCGGCGCCCTCCGCGGCGCTCCCGGCCGACGACCGCGCTCCTCCTCCTGGCCTGCGCGGCCTCGGTCGCGACCGCCGTGGCGGCCTGCGGCACGCGCGAGAGCGCGAGCGGCGAGGCCGCGCCGGGGCGGACCGCCCGCGCGTCGCAGACCACGCCCCCCGGCCTGCCGCGGGGAGCCGAGCCCGTCACCCTCGATCCGGCGAACTTCACCACGCGGATCGACAACCCGTACTGGCCGATGACCGCGGGCACGCGCTGGGTCTACCGCGACACGCAGGGCACGCCCCCGCGCGAGCGCGTCGTGACGACGGTCACCAACCGGACGAAGGTCGTCGCCGGGGTGACGGCCCGGGTCATCCACGACGTCGCCACCCGCGGCGGTCGGAAGGTCGAGGACACGTTCGACTGGTTCGCTCAGGACCGCGCCGGCAACATCTGGTATCTCGGCGAGGCCACCCGCGGGTACCGCAACGGCCGCCCGCGGTCCTCCGGCGGATCATGGGAGGCCGGGGTGGACGGCGCGCAGGCGGGAGTCGTCGTGCCCGCGCACCCGCAACCGGGGCTCGAGTACCGCCAGGAGTACCGCAAGGGCCGGGCCGAGGACGCGGCGCGCGTGCTGGACCTCGACGCGCAGGTCGACGTGCCGGCCGGGCACTTCGGCGGTGTCCTGCTGACCAAGGACTTCACGCCGATCGAGCCCCGGGCGCTCGAGATGAAGTTCTACGCGAAGGGCGTGGGGCTCGTGCTGTCGCTCGACGTCTCCGGCGATTCCTCGCGGGAGGTGCTCGTCAGCTACCGAAAGGGCGGTGGCTGAAGGCCGGGCCGGGATCTTCGTCAAGCACGATCGGCTGTTTCAATTTCCAACACACTCGCCCCACGTGCGCGTGGGCCGGCGCCGCCCATGTGACCGGCCGCCCGCGCCGCGCCGGGCGAGAGACAAGGGGTGGTGCGGATGTTCCGAGGGCGCCTTCGTCCTTCGCCGTCGATGGTCGTGGCCTTCACGGCCCTGTTCATGGGGATCGCCGGCAGCTCGTACGCGGTGACCCAGTTGCCCGCGCGCAGCGTCGGCAGCAAGCAACTCCGGCGGGCCGCGGTCCGCAACGCGAACCTGGCCAAGAACGCCGTCACCGGCGCCAAGGTCAAGGACGGTTCGCTGACCGGCGCCGACGTCCAGGCGGCGTCGCTGACGGGCGTCGCCTCGGCGGTCAACGCCACGACCGCCACGAACGCCACCAACGCGACCAACGCCACCAACGCGACGAACGCCACCAATGCCGGCCACGCGAACGCGTCCGGCGGTCTCGACCGCATCGTCTACGCGAGGCAGCCCGGCACGGTGGCCGCGGCACCCGCCCCCGTCCCGCCCGAGACGTCCTCGAGCATCACGGGTGGCGGCTCGGCGACGTGCCCGGCCGGCACGCTGGTGGTCGGCGGCGGCGTGGGCGTGGACGACAACACGCACACCTCCGTGGTCGACAGCTTCCCGGAGCCCGGCGGCCGCGCATGGACCGTCCGGGTGGACAACAACGACACGGTGTCGCACACGTTCACCGTGGTCGCGGTCTGCGTCGCCGCCGCCGCGGCCGGCTGACGAGCGTTCCCCCCTGGGGTGCCGGGCACACTGGACTGTCCGGCACCCCGCCCCCGGCTGCCGCCCTGCGGTCTGCGGGCGCTACCGTGGACGGTGGATGCAGCTCGCCGAGGAACGCCCCAACGTCGAGCTGCGCCGCGAGCTGGACGGGTCGCCGATCGTCGTCCTCGCGTTCCCGTACGACCCCCACGTCGTCGCCGTCGTGCGGCGGATCCCGGGCCGGCGCTTCGACTGGGACCGCCGGGAGTGGTCGGCGCCGCTCGACGACTGGGCCGGCGTCCACGTCCGCGAGGTCGTCGAGCGGTTCCCCGAGCTGTCGACGAGCGCCGAGGTCGACGCCTGGCTCGCCGCGGTCTCGCGCCGCTGGGTCGGCCGCGTCACGACTGCGCGCCACGACGGCCGCGGGTGGTGGGCGCTGCACACCCGCGCGGGAACGGTGCCCGAGGCGCTGCTCGCCGGCTCGCGCGAGGTCGACGGCGCGCTGCTCGTGCCGCTCACGCCGGAGGGCGCGGACACGCTCGGCGACCTGCGCTCCGCGCGGCTCGACCCCGGCGCCCAGCGCTGCGTCGACGCCCTCGAGCGCGGCGAGGACCCCGTCCCGCCGGCGCGGCTGACGCTGCACCAGGGCGTCGACGGCGAGCGCCTGAAGCTCGACGTGCTCTGGGACCCCGCGACCGGCGCCGCGTTCGACGACCTCCCGGGCGCCGACGACGTCGGCCGCACGATGCCGCTGGACCCGTGGGTCGTCGAGCCGCTGGAGGCGTTCCTCGCCCTGCACGGGGTGCCCGCGGACGGCGGCGCCCGGCGCGTGCTCGCGGAGCTGCGCGAGGAGCACGCCGCCGCCGCCGACGCGATCCGCCGCTCCCGCGCCACGACGGGCGAGCCGATCGCCGAGGTCGCCGAGCGGCTGGGCGGCGAGCTGCAGCCCTTCCAGTGGGCGGGCGTGCGCTACGCGCTCGACGCGCGCCGCGTCTTCATCGCCGACGAGCAGGGGCTCGGCAAGACCGTCGAGGCGCTGGCCGCGCTCGAGGCCGACGACGCGTTCCCGGCGATCGTCGTCTGCCCCGCGTCGCTGAAGCTCAACTGGGAGCGGGAGGCGCGCAAGTGGCTGCCGCACCGCAGCATCGCGGTCGTCGAGGGCCGCGTGGCCGTCCCCAAGACGGGCGATATCACGATCCTCAACTACGAGATCGTCGCCGCCCACCGCGACGAGCTCGCGCGGCTGCGCCCGCGCGCGCTGGTCGTCGACGAGTCGCACTACTGCAAGAACCCCAAGGCGAAGCGCACGCAGGCGGTGCGCCGGCTCGCCGGCGTGGTGCCCGAGGACGGCCTGCGCCTGGCGCTGACCGGCACGCCGGTGCTCCACCACGCCGAGGAGCTCATCAGCCAGCTGCGCGTGCTCGGCCGCCTCGAGGACTTCGGGTCGGGCGCACGGTTCTCGCGCCAGTTCCAGGGGCCCCTCACCGAGGAGCGCCTGCACTGGCACCTGCGCCGGCGGTGCTTCGTCCGGCGGCTGAAGTCCGAGGTCCTCCCCCAGCTGCCGGCCAAGCGCCGCGTCGTCGTGCCCGTCGCGCTCGACAACGAGCGCGAGTACCGGCTCGCCGAGCGCGACGTGATCGAGTGGCTGCGCGAGCAGCCGCTCGACCTCTCCGAGCTCAACGCGCGGATCGCCGCCACGCTGCGCGCCGAGCGCCTCGCGCAGCTCACCACCCTCCAGCGCCTCGCCGCCCGCGGCAAGCTCAACGCCGCCCTGGCCTGGATCCACGACTTCCTCGCCTCCGGCGAGCCGCTCGTCGTGTTCGCGCGCCACGTCGACGTGCAGCGCGCGGTGCTCGAGCGCTTCCCCGACGCGCTGCACCTGCTCGGCGCCGACTCGATGGGCGAGCGCGACGACGCGGTCCGCGCCTTCCAGGATCCCGACGGGCCGCGGCTCATCGTCGCCGCGACGCGCGTCGCCGCGCAGGGCATCACGCTGACGCGCGCCTCGAACGTCGCCTTCCTCGAGCTCGAGTGGACGCCCGCGATGCACGACCAGGCCGAGGATCGCTGCCA
>JAXDHC010000183.1:0-7024 GCA_034664705.1 Solirubrobacteraceae bacterium | reverse complement strand
CGCTCGCCCATCTCGCGCCGGCGCTCCGCGTCGCCGCTGAGCTCGACGAGCGCGCGGGCGATGCCCTCGTGGTCCCCGCGCTCGGCGAGCAGGCCGGTGCCCGGCACGACGACGTCGGCGACGCCGCCGGCCCGCGTGGAGACCATCGGGCGGGCGCCGGCCGCCGCTTCGATCAGCGCGACCGGCGTGCCCTCGTTGTCCGACGTCAGGACGGCGATGTCGGTCCCGGCGACGATCGCCTGCAGGTCGCGGCGGTAGCCGACGAAGTGGACCGCGTCCGCGCAGCCCAGCGACGCCGCGAGCGCCTCGAGCTCGCCGCGCAGGTCGCCGTCGCCGACGACGGCCAGCCGCAGCGGAGCGCCGAGCTCACGAGCGCGGGCGAGCGCCCGCAGCAGCACGTCGACGCGCTTGATCGGCGCCAGGCGCCCCACGAACGTCGCCAGGAGCTCGCCCGGCGCGACGCCGAGCTCCTCGCGGAAGGGGCCCTGCGGCTCCGGCGACAGGGCGAGGAACCCGTCGAGCTCGAGGCCGAGCGGGATGACGTCGAACTTCGCGCGGTCGGCGACGCCGAGCCGGACGAGATCGTCGACCGTCGCGGTGCTCACGCCGATCAGGCGGTCGCTCCGCATGCCGATCGCGCGCTCGAGGAAGCGGTAGAAGGCCGACACCGGCCGGTTGAAGTAGCCCTCCAGCACATGGCCGTGGTACGTGTGCACGACGACCGGGCGCGGCCTGACCGCCTCGGCCGCCATCCGGCCGATGAGCCCGGCCTTGGCCGTGTGCGTGTGGACGACGTGGGGGCGGAACGCCCGGGCAATCCGCGTGACCTCGCGCAGCGCCCGCAGATCCTCCAGCGGGCGCAGCTCGGGGCCGAGGTGCTCGACGCGGCGGTGCGTCGCGCCGTAGCGCTGGGCGAGGTCGTCCGAGGACGCCTCGCGCGCCGGGACGCGGCCGCTGACGAGCACCGTCGAGAACCGCTCGTCCATCCGCCCGCTCAGCAGGCTCACGTGGTACGCCGGGCCCCCGAGGTTCATCCGCGCGATGACGCGCAGCACGCGGATTGGCTCGCCGGCCCGCGGGACCGCCGGCGTCACGCCGCCTTGCGCCCCACGGCGCACCAGTACGGCTCGGTCGGCGAGATCTGCACGTCGACGAGCCCCGCCGCCTCCATCATCTCGCGCACCTCGGCCGCGGTGAACCGCTGCTCGAGGCGCGTCGCGAAGCGGTCGAAGGCGTCGGTGCGCATGGTGTAGAAGCTGCGGTTGCGGTAGAAGGCGAGCGGGACGGAGTCCGCGTTGGCGCCGAGCGCGCCGAGGAGCTTCGCCAGCCGCGCGAGCGGGAGGTAGACGACCGCGGCGATCGCCGTCGTGACGGCGACCCGCACCGCCAGCGGGCTGCGCGACACGGCGCGGCGCACGACGTCGGTCGCCTTCCACAGCGCCCGGTACCACGACGGCCGGTTGTCGAGCGCGTAGTACAGGTAGACGAGGAGCGGCGCGCCCGGCCTGAGGATCCGCACCGCGCTGCGCAGCGCGTCGCGCGTGTCGGGGACGTGATGCAGCACGCCGAGGGAGTACGCGAAGTCCATCGAGGCCTCGGCGAACGGCAGGTCGCCGACGCTCGCGACGTGGAACTCGCAGTTCGGGCGGTCCCGCAGGGTGGCGCGGGCGACGTCGAGCGCCTCGGCGCTCGCGTCGACGCAGTGCAGCACGCCGACCCGCTCGGCGACCGTCTTCGCCCAGCGGCCCGACCCACAGCCGACGTCCGCCCCGGTCGCTCCGGCCGGCAGGGCCTCCCACGGGAAGACGGCGAAGTACTGGTCGAACGTGCGCGCGCGCTCGGCCTCGTCGAGGTCGCTCTGGTCGAAGAGCGTCCACTCCTCGCCGAAGCCCTCGACCGTCGCCGAGTCGACGTTGCGCGTCATCGGCGGAGCGCCGGGGGCGGGGGGAAGGCGGGCATCCCGGGCAGGGTAGAGGACGGCCGCACGACCCCGGCGCGGGGCCGCGGAGCGCGCCGGAGCCTCAGCCGGACGGGCGCAACTCGTAGACGAGCAGCTCGCGCGGGACGCCGTTGCGGTCGGTCTCCACGTGCGGCGCGTCGCGCGGGCGGGCGCCGAGGGCCTCCGCGACCCGGCGGGAGGGCGCGTTGTCGACGTCGATGTCGAGCAGGACGGCGCGCAGCCCGAGCGCCTCGAAGCCCCAGGCGGCGAGCGTGCGCGCCCCGCGCGCCGCGAGGCCGCGGCCACGAGCCGCCGGCAGGACCCAGTAGCTGAGCTCCGCGTGGCGCGCGTCGAGGTCGAGGTGACCGAGCGCCATCTTCCCGACCGCGCGGTCGTCGCCCGCGCCCGTCAGGGCGAACGACACGCCGTCGGGCTTGCTGCGCTGGCGCTCCAGCCACGCGTCGACGCCGTGCGGGAGGCTGGACCAACGCCGCACGACCGGGTCGTCGCGCATGGGTGCGACCGCGGCCGCGTCCTGGGGCCGCCACGGCCGCAGGGCGACGCCGTCGCCCGCGACCCGGTTCGGCTGCCCGAGGTCCACGGATTCAGGCGGCGGCGGCGAGCAGCGCCTCGCGCACCGCCGCCGTCACCTCGGCGGCCTGCTCGGAGCTCAGCACCGGGCTCATCGGGATCGCGAGATGGGTGCGGGCGGCCTCGCCGGTGCCCGGGAGGTCGAGCCCGGCGCCCCACTCGGCCATCGCCGGCTGGAGGTGCGTGGGCACGCGGTAGTAGGCCTTGTGGCCGATGCCGCGCTCGCCGAGCGCGGCGGCGAGGTCGTCGGCGCGCTCGTGGCGGATGACGTACAGGTGCCACGCCGGGTCGGCGCCGGGCGCGCGGCGGGGGAGGGTCACCAGCTCGCCGAGGCCGGCCTCCTCGTAGTGGCGGCCCCCCGCCCGGCGGCCGTCGGCCCAGCCGTCGAGGTGCGGCAGCTGCACGCGCAGGATCGCCGCCTGCAGCTCGTCCAGGCGCGAGTTGTAGCCGACGTGCTCGAACGTGGTCTTGTCGTAGGAGCCGTGGAAGCGCAGCATGCGGCAGCGCTCGGCGACCGCCTCGTCGTTCGTCGTGATCGCGCCGCCGTCGCCGAAGCACGCGAGGTTCTTGGACGGGAAGAAGCTGAACGTGGCGGCCGTCCCGAGCGCGCCGGGACGGCCGCGGTCGGTCGTCGTGCCCGCCGCCTGCGCGGCGTCCTCGAGCACCGGCACGCCGAGCGCCTCGATGTCGGCGACCGGCGCGACGTTGCCGAACAGGTGCACCGCGATGACGGCCTTCGTGCGCGGCGTCAGCACGGCGCGCACGGTGTCGGCGGTCACGCAGAACGTCTCGGGGTCGATGTCGCAGAACACCGGCCGCGCGCCGGTCGGGCCGATGGCCTCCGCGGACGCGTAGAACGTGAACGACGGCACGACGACCTCGTCGCCGGGGCCGACGCCCATCGCGCGCAGCGCGATCGTCAGGGCGTCGGTGCCGTTCGCGACGCCGACGGCGTGCGCGGCCCCGCAGAAGGCGGCGAACTCGCGCTCGAAGGCGGCGACCTCCGGGCCGAGGATGAAGCGCCCGTCGTCGAGGACGCCGGCGATGGCGGCGTCGAAGCGGTCGCGCAGCGGCAGCAGCGGGCTGGACGTGTCGAAGAGCGGGACGGCCATCGTCCGCAGGGTAGTGAGGAGCGCCGACCGAGTCGCCGCTACGACGGCGCGCCGGCGGCCACGCGCCGGCGCCAGAAGTCGGCGAGCGCCGCGAGCGTGTCGCCTTGCTCGTGCTCCGGCCGCCAGCCGGTGTCGGCCTTCAGGCGGGCCACGTCCGCGTAGAACCGCGGCTGGTCGACGCGACGCAGCCGCGCCGGGTCGACCTCGATCGTCGCGTCGACGCCGAAGGCCTCGATGAGCCCCTCCAGCAACGCGCGCATGGTCACCGGCACGCCGCTGGCCACGTTGTAGACCGCCCCCGGCTGCCCGCGCTCGGCCAGGGCCACGTACGCCGCCGCGACGTCGCGCACGTCGCAGTAGTCGCGCTCGACGTCGATGCTGCCGCAGCGGATGGCGCCGCTGCCGCCGCGCGCCTCGATCTCGGCGAGCTGCTGGGCCCAGTCGGCGAGCGCGTAGGTGCCCGTGTGGCCGGGGCCGGTGTGCTGGAAGGCGCGCGTGACGACGACCTCCGCGCCCGTCTCGCGCCCGAACTGCAGGGCGATGGCCTCGCCGGCGACCTTGCTGGAGCCGTAGGGCGTCAGCGGCCGCAGCGGCTGCTCCTCGCGCACGGGCTGCTCGCCGGGGGCCGTGAAGCCGTAGGCGAACGCCGAGCTCGTGTAGACGACGCGCGGCGTCGCCTGCGCCGCGCGCAGCGCCTCGAGCACCGCGACGGTGCCGAGCGTGTTGACGCGGTGCAGCTCGACGACGTCGGGCGTCGTGACGGTGTCCACGACCGCGGCGAGGTGGAAGACGGCGTCCGGCGCGACGTCGGCGACGAGCGCGGCCAGGCCGTCGCGGTCGCCGATCTCGATCCGGTGCTCGGCGACCTCGGGCAGCCCGGCGCTGCGGCTGTGCACCGTGCCGGCGACGTCCCAGCCGTCGTCGACGAGCCGCCGCGCCAGGTGGCGCCCGGCGAAGCCGGCGACGCCGGTGACGAGCGCGCGCCGGCTCATCGTCCGATGGCGGCTTCGACGACGTCCACCACGCGCTCCCAGCGGTAGAGCTCCACGATGCGCTCCCGCCCGGCCTCGCCGAAGTGGCGGCTGCGCTCGCGGTCGCGCAGGAGCTCCGCCGTCCGCGCGCCGTAGGCGGCGGCGTCCTCGGGGTCCGCCAGGTACCCGCTGACGCCGTCCTCGACGTCCTCGTCCGTCGACGCCGGGCGGATCGCCGGCGTCCCGCAGGCGAGCGCCTCCTTGACGGGCAGCGCCATCGTCGTCGCGCCGGAGTTCGCCGCCGTCGCGGTCTGGAGCATCACGTCGGCGAGCGAGTAGTAGCGCGGCAGGTCGGCGAACGGCAGGAAGCCGAGGAACTCGACGCGGTCGGCGATCCCGAGGCCCTCGGCGAGCGCCCGCAGGCCGGCGAGCGCGGACGGGTCCTCGCGTGTGCTCGTGATCACGAGCCTGGCCTCGGCCACGCCGGCCGCGGCGAACGCGCGCAGCGCGAGGTCGGTGCGCTTGATCGGCGAGTAGTCGGTCGAGTGGATGGCGATCGGCCCGTCGCCGTGACGCGCGCGCAGGTCGGCCAGCTCGTGCTGCGCGTACGGGCGGAACGTGTCGCTGTCGACGCCGGCGTAGGTCGGCGTGGCGTCGGTGACGCCGTACACGTGCTCCAGCGACCGCGCGGTGGCCCGGTTGAGCGTGAGGCGCGCGTCGGCGCCGCGCACGCCGCTGCGGTCGAGGCCGCCGTACGCCGTGCGCAGGTAGGCGAGCAGGGCGCGCTTGGGCGGCGGGTACAGCGCGATGACCTCGCGGTCGTGGAAGAACGGGAACGGCTCGAAGGCGAGGTGCACGTGGCGCACGCCGGTCCGGCGCGCGATCCGGGTGCCGACCCAGTTCATCGGGAAGAAGCTCGAGACGATCGCGGCCTTGTCGCGCGCGGCCCACTCGACGGCGCGGGTGTCGCGGGCGAGGAACGCGGGCAGCGCGGCCCAGTAGGCCATGCTCGTCGAGGTCGGCGTGCCGATCTCGCGCAGCGGCACGCCGGCCTGCGCGTAGCGCTCGCGGTAGAGCTCCGAGGCGGCCTCGACGACGACCTCGACCGGTCGGCGCTGCGCGAGGCGCCGCACGACCTCGTAGACGAACTTCGTGCCGCCCATCGGCAGGAGGAAGTGGCTGTGCAGCCACAGGACGGGCGCCCCGCTCCTGGCCGGTGGGCGCGCGCCGTTGCCCTCAGCGGGCGAAGAAGTCGTGGAACGCCCCGACGATGTGGTCAAGTTGGCCCTGCGTGAGGTTCGGGTGGTTGCCGATGAACAGGCCCCGCTCACCCACGTTCGTCGCGTTCACGAGCGTGCCCACCGTGCGGTGCGGGTTGTCGCGGAACGCGGGCTGGACGGCGAGGTTGCCGGCGACGATCGGACGCGTGGCGATCTTGCGCGACTCGAGGAAGCTCGAGAGCGCGCGGCGCGTCTCGCCGTCGCGCGTCATCACGGTGAAGCCGAACCAGGTGCTGCGCCCGCCCTCCTGCTCGGTGACGAACCGCAGCTCGCCGGAGAGGTCCGAGAGCTCCCGGATGAGGTACTGGGCGTTGCTGTGGCGCTGCTCGTTGAACTCCTCGAGGCGGCCGAGCTGGACGAGGCCGAACGCCGCCTGAAGCTCCGTGGGGCGCAGGTTGTAGCCCAGGTTGACGAACAGGAAGCGCGGGTCGATCCACGGGCTCGCGTCCTCGAGCTCGGCGCGGTTGGACATGTCGCGCGTCCAGCCATGCGCGCGCATCGAGCGCCCGAGGTCGGCGAGCTCGTCGTCGTCGGTCACCAGCATCCCGCCCTCGATGGTCGTGATGTGGTGCGAGAAGTAGAAGCTGAACGTCCCGAAGTGCCCGAACGAGCCGACCTTGCGCCCGCCGATCGTCGAGCCGAGCGACTCGCAGGTGTCCTCGATGACGAGCAGGTCGTGCTCGCCGGCGACGTCCATGAGCGCCGGCATGTCGATCGGGTTGCCGAGCAGGTGGACGGGGAATATCGCGCGGGTCTGCGGCGAGATGGCGTCGGCCAGGTCCTGCGGGCGCAGGTTCAGCGTGTCCTGGTCGATGTCGACGAGCACCGGGACGCAGCCGAGCTGCAGCACCGGCGCGATCGTCGTCGCCCACGTGACGGCCGGGACGATGACCTCGTCGCCGGGGCGCAGGCCGCCCGGCCGCAGGCCGCTCGGGAGCCGGTCGCTGGCGAGCACCGACATCGCGAGCAGGTTCGCCGACGAGCCGCTGTTGACCATGATCGCGTGGCGCGATCCCATGAAGTCGGCGAAGGCGCGCTCGAACTCGCGGACGCGCTCGCCCATCGTGACCTGCTGGTCGAGCATGCAGTCCAGCGCGGCGCTCACCTCGTCGGCGCCGTACAGCGCGACGG
>JAXDHC010000182.1:0-5967 GCA_034664705.1 Solirubrobacteraceae bacterium | reverse complement strand
TGCGCGGTCGCGCCGGCGCCGGGCGTCGCGTCCGGCGCCGCGGTCGCGGCGGGCGCCGCCGGCGCCTCGCCGGCATCGCCGCCGCCCGCGGCCTCGGCGGCCTGCGGCCGCTCGCCGCCCACGGCCGCGGCGCCCGACGGCGGCGCGGCGCCCTCGCCGATCCGCGCGATGACCTCGCCGATCGCGAGCGTCGCGCCCTCGTCGGCGACGATCTGCAGCGTGCCGCCGGCGTCGGCCTCGTAGGTCATCGTCGCCTTGTCCGTCTCGATCTCGACGAGCTCCTCGCCCTCGGCGACGTCGTCGCCGTCGGACTTGAGCCACTTGAGGATCGTGCCCTCCTCCATCGAGTCGGAGAGGCGCGGCATGACGACGTCGGGCATGGCCGCGATGCTACACGCGGCCTGCGCCGCGACCCGCCCTTCCGGCGCGCCGCGGCGCGGCCGCGGGAGAGGTCAGGAGCCGACGAGCTCGCGCTCGGCGCGCAGCCAGTGCTCGACCGGGTCGCCGCCCATGCCCGCCCGGTGGATCTCGTAGGCGCGCAGCGCGATGTCCTCGTGCGTGACGGCGGCCGGCGCGGCAGCGGGCGCGACCTTCGCGGCGCGCGGACGGCGTGGGGTCCTGGCCGTGCGCGGCGCGGGCTTCGTCGTGGTGGTCCCTGTCTCGGTCTTCGTGGTGCGCTTCGGCATGTGGGCTTCCCCCTCGCTCGTTTGTCATGGACCGCGGCGGCCCGTGCGCGCTCGGGCTTCGCCCATCGGAGGCGAACTCCTGCCGGTATCGTCGGCGCGCCATGGGGCTGATCGACACGGCCGGCGCCGGGGCCCTGGAGCCGGCGCGCGCGCTCGCCGACCTCCGGGCGCTGCGCGAGCTCACCGAGGACGAGCGGGGGGCGCAGCGGGTCGCGTGGACCGACACGTGGGCGCGGGCCCGCGCGTGGCTGCGCGAGCAGCTCGAGTCGCTGCCGGTCGAGGTCGAGATCGACGAGGCGGGCAACCTCTGGGCGCTCCTGCGCGGCGCGTCCGAGCGCACCGTGCTCGTCGGCGGCCACCTCGACTCGGTGCCCGACGGCGGATGGCTCGACGGCGCGCTCGACGTGCTCGCCGGCCTGGAGGTCCTGCGGGCCCTGGCCGCCGCCGGCGAGCCGCCGGTCAGCGTCGCGCTGGTCGACTGGGCCGACGAGGAGGGCGCGCGCTTCGGGCGCAGCCTGCTCGGCTCCGGGATGACCGCGGGCTCCGTGCAGCCGGCGGACGTCGCCGGCCTGCGCGACCGCGACGGGATCGCGCTCGCCGATGCGCTCGCGGCGCACGGCGTCGACCTCGCGACCGCCGCGCGAAGCGGCGAGCGCCTCGCCCACGCCGCCGCGTACCTCGAGCTGCACATCGAGCAGGGCCCGGTCCTCGAGCGCGAGGGCCTCGCCGTCGGCGTGGTCACCGGCACGGCGGCCGTCGAGCGCCATGTCGTGCGGATCCGCGGCCAGGCGGTGCAGGGCGGCGCGTTCCCGATGGACGGCCGGCGCGATGCGCTCGTCGCGGGCGCCCGGCTCGTCCTCGCGGTCCGCGATGGCGCGCCGGATGCGGACAGCCGCGCGACGGTCGGAGACATCGGCGTGCGGCCGGGGATCCCGACCGCGGTCCCCGGCGAGTGCCGCCTCGTCGTCGACCAGCGCCACCCCGACGCCGCGACGCTTCAGACGATGCTCGGCGACCTGCGCGAGGCGGCCGGCCGCATCGCCGCCGAGGAGGGCGTCGAGATCGAGTTCACGCGGATCTGGAGCATCGACCCCGTCCCGTTCGACGAGCGCCTGGTGGCGCTGGCCGACGAGGTCGCGCGGAAGGTAACCGGCGGCGGCCGGCGCCTGTTCAGCGGCGCGCTGCACGACGCGGCCGAGGTCGCGCGGGCCGGCGTGCCGACGGTCATGCTGTTCGTGCAGAGCCTCGGCGGGCTCAGCCACACGCGCGCGGAGGACACGCGCCCGGAGCACCTCGAGGCGGCGGTCGTGACGCTGCACCGGCTCACGACGCGCGTCGTCGAGCGGGTCGCCGACGGGCGCCTCTGATCCCGGATCTACGGGCGCTCGGCGCGGCGCAGCACGTCGTCGAACGCCTCGGGCGGCTGCGGGCGGGCGAAGAGGTAGCCCTGCCCGAACGTGCAGCCCATGCGCTCCAGCGCGCGCTGCTGCGCGACGTCCTCGATGCCCTCCGCGACGGTCACGAGGCCGAGCGCGTGGCCGAGCGACACGATGGCCCCGGCGATCGAGGCGCCCTGGTGGTCGTCGCCGAGCGCGGCGGTGAAGCTGCGGTCGATCTTCAGCACGTCGAGCGGGAAGCGGTGCAGGTGGGCCAGCGACGAGTACCCGGTGCCGAAGTCGTCGAGCGCCAGGCGCACGCCGAGCGCCTTCAGCGCGTCGAGCGCCTCCACGCTGCCGGCGCCCGCCTCCATGACCGCGCTCTCGGTGATCTCGAGGATCAGGCGGTCGGCGGGCAGCTCGAACTCGCGCAGCGCGTCGCGGACGGTCGCCACGAGGTCCGGCTGTTGGAGGTGACGCACCGAGAGGTTGAGGCTGCACTGGACCCACGAGACACCGAGCTCGTCGTGCCAGCGCCGCAGCGTCCGGCACACCTCGCGCACGACCCAGTTGCCGATCGGCACGATCAGGCCGGTCTCCTCGGCGAGCGGGATGAAGTCCGCCGGGGCGACGAGGCCGCGCTCGGGGTGCTGCCAGCGCACGAGCGCCTCGAAGCCGTGGATCGCCCCGTCGCCGATGCCGACGACCGGCTGGACGTGGATCCGCAGCTCGTCGCGCTCGATGGCCCGGCGCAGCGCGCTCTCGATCGCGACGCGCTCGCGCGCGTCGCGGCGCATCGCCTCGTCGAAGACCTCGATCCGTCCGCCGCCGCGATCCTTGGCGCGGTACATCGCCGCGTCGGCGTCGCGGATCAGGTTCTCGGGGCGGGCGGCGGCGTCGCCGAGCGCGATGCCGATGCTGGCCTGGAGGAACGCCTCGCTGTCCTCGACGATGAACGGCTCCTCGAAGAGGGCGGCGATGCGATGCGCGATGGCGCGCGCCCACGTCTCGCCCGCGACGTCCTCGCACAGGACCGTCAGCTCGTCACCGCCGAAGCGGGCGATGGTGTCCGACGGGCGCAGCGCCGTGCTCAGGCGCGCCGCGACGTCGCAGAGCAGGCGGTCGCCGGCCGCGTGGCCGAACGAGTCGTTGATGAGCTTGAAGCGGTCGAGGTCGACGAACAGGACCGCGACGCCCGCGCCCGAGCGCTCGGCCCGCCGCAGCACGTGAGCGAGGCGGTCGAGGAACAGCGAGCGGTTCGGCAGCCCGGTGAGGTGGTCGTGCAGCGCCTGGTGGGCGAGGCGCACCTCGACCGACTTGCGCGCGGACACGTCGCGGTTGACCGCCACGATCTGCGGCGGGCTGCCGTCGGGGCTCGGCACCGCACGCGCCGTCGTCTCCAGCCAGCCGAGCGCGCCGTCGCCGCGGATGACCCGGAAGGTGGCGGTCGCGACCTCCGCGCCGCCGTCGACCACGGTGCGCAGCGAACGGGCCTCCTCGGCGTCGTCCGGGTGGATGCAGCCCAGCTCCCACGGGGTCCGCCCGATGAGGTCCTCCGGGCCGTAGCCCAGCACCGCCTCGCTCGCCGGCGACGCGTACAGGTAGCGGCCGTCGACGTCGTGGCGCGACAGGAAGTCGCCGGAGTGCTCGGCCATCGCGCGGAACTCCGCCTCGCGCGTGGCCAGGGCCGCGCGCCCCTCGACGCCGGCGGTGACGTCCTCGACGGTGCCGACGAAGCCGGCCGGCACGTTGTCCTCGAACATCGCGGCGATGTTCACGCGCGCCCAGCGGGCGCCCGCGCGCGGGTCGAGCTGGATGTCCATCGCGACCGGCCCGAATCCGGTGACCACGGACGCGACCGCGAGGCGGAGCGGCTCGTGCCACGCGGCGTCCACGCGCTCGAGCCAGCGGTAGCCGTCGAGCTCGTCGGTCCCCATGGCGAAGATCGCGGCCAGGCGCTCGTTGGCGAACAGGATCCGCCCGTCGAGCGTGGCGGAGAAGATGCCCGAGGGCGAGGCCGTGGCGAGCGTGCGGAAGCGGCGGTCGCTCTCCTCCAGCGCGCGCTCGGCCGCGCGGAGCTCGGTGATCTCGTTCATCTGCGCGATGAAGTACTGCGGGCTGCCGTCGGCGCCGGCGACCGTCGACACGCTCAGCGCGGCCAGGCGCTCGGTCCCGTCGGCGTGCACGTAGCGCTTCTCGCGGCGCAGGATCGCGTGCGGATCGGCGAGCAGCTCGCGCACCATCTCGGCGTCGGCCGCGGCCTCGCCCGGCACGCCGTGGGTGCTCACGTGGGTGCCCTCGAGCTCGTCCATCGAGCGTCCGAGGATGCGCGCGAACGCCGGGTTCACGCGGACGTAGCGCGCGTCGAGGCCGGTGATCGTCATGCCGATCAGCGCGTTGTCGAAGGCCGCGCCGAACCGCTCCTCCATGATGTGGATGCGGTCCATCGCGTCGTGGCGCTCGTCGATGTCCTTGCCCGTGACGTAGACGAGCGAGCGCGCGCGATCGGCGACGAGGCCGAGGAGATGCCAGCGGTATCCCGATCCGGCGCAACCGACCCGGACCGTGATGTCGGCGGCGTCGCGGTGGCCGGCCGCGAGCTCGCGCCGGCAGTCGGCCAGCGCCTGGCGGTCGTCGGCGTGCACGATCTCCTCGGCGAAGGGCCCGGGGTGGTCGCCGGCCGTCGCCCCCAGCACCCGGGCGAGCGCGGGATTGACGGACACCAGCAGCCCGTCGAGGTCCATCGCGGCCGCGACGTCCGCGGTCAGCTCGAGGAACCGCTCGCTGACGGTCGCGGAGGGGACGGGCAGAGAAGCCGCGGGAGACGACACGCCGGGGTGATCGGCGGGCGCGGGCGTTCTTTGAGCGGCGGACGTCGCGGACGGTGGCCAGGAGCGCCTGGACGACCTGCGGGTCGTGGGTCCGCGTTCAGGACCAGACGAGCTCGAGCTCGCCGCCGAGGAACGCCGCGAGCCGCCGCGCCTCCGCCTCGGCGCCGGCGCGCACGTCGTCCCCCGGCGCGCCGAACGGGCGGATCTCGACGGCGACGCGCCCGCCGCGACGCTCGTGGCGCCATACGCCCTCGATGCGCCCCTCGGCGAGGAGCACCGCGGAGATCCAGCCCTGCGGGCGGTGCACGCGCGCCTTGTGCTCGGAGGCGAGCACGTCGGTGTCGTCGCGCGACGAGCCGACGACGTACGGGTCGAACGCGGGGAGGAGCCGCACCGCGCCGGCCGGCTGCGCGTCCGCCGCCTCCGCCGCGTCGGCGGCGAGCAGGAGCCCGCGCCGTCCGTCGACGTCCACCTCCGTGACGTCGTGCCGGGCGCGCTGGCGCGCGAGCGCCTGCGCGGGGGAGATGCCCCACCAGCGGCCGTAGTCCTCGCGCGTGGCGGGCCCGTACGCGTGCAGGTAGCGGCGCGTGACCTCGGCGAGCGCGGTCTCCTCGCCGGTGGTCCGGAGCTCGCGGACCCAGGTCTCCGGATGGGTGAAGCGCACGTTCTGGCCGGCGGGCGGCGCGAAGCAGAGCTGGCCCCGAAAGGCCGCCGGCTTGAGGTACGCGCCCCAGCTGTCCTCGAGCTTCGCGCTGAGGTCCGGCGATCCCGTGATCCGCGCCACGTGGACCGCCAGCTCGTTGCGCGTCAGCTCGCGCCCGCGAAGCGCCTCGGAGATCGCGGCGATCAGCGCCTCGAGCTCGTCGGGGCCGATGCCGAACGCCTTGAACCAGCTCGGGCGCAGGTAGTGACGGTACGTGCCGAGCGCCGCGAGCCACAGCCCGAAATCGGCCGCGGGCAGCAGGTGCAGCGTGCCCCGGATGGCCCACGTCTTGACGAGCGTGCGCTCCTCCCAGAGCGCACGGTGAAGGTCTCCGGGCTCGACGCCCTCGACGCGCGCCCACAGGGCCAGCT
>JAXDHC010000181.1:0-2984 GCA_034664705.1 Solirubrobacteraceae bacterium | reverse complement strand
TGGAGGGCCTGCTGTGATCCTGCTCGTCTCGGTCAGCGCGCGCATGCTGGCCGAGCTCGCGACGCGAGCGGGGCATGAGGTCTTCGCGTTGGACCGCTTCGGGGACCTCGACCTGCAGCGGGTGTGTCCGAGCGTCTCGCTGCTGCGCGACCTCGGCGGGCGCGGAGGGATGGCGGAGCTCGTGCAGGCGGCCGAAGGAGTCCCCGCCGACAGCGTGGTCTACGGCGCGGGGCTCGAGAACCGGCCGGACCTCGTCGCCCGGCTCGGCGAGGGCCGCACGCTCCTCGGCTGCAGCCCCGAGACGCTGCAGCGCGTGCGCGATCCGGCGCTGCTCGGCGCCGCGATGAGCGCCGCGGGCGTGGCGTACCCGCCCACGTTCTTCGCCGCGGACGCCCCGGGGCGGGCGGATCGCGCGCGCCGCTGGCTGCGCAAGCCGGTGCACGGCGGCGGCGGCCGCGGGGTGCGCGAGTGGCGCGGCGGCCGGCTGGCTCCGGGCGTCCGCGTCCAGGAGCGCATCTCCGGGCTGCCGTGCTCGGCGGCGGCCGTTGCCGACGGACGCTCGGCGATGCTCCTCGGCGTGAGCGAGCAGCTCATCGGGCGCCGCGCGCTCGGCGTCCGCGGGTACAGATGGTGCGGAAACGTGGTGCCGCCGCGGCTGCCCGCGGGCGAACGCGAGGCGCTGGCCCACGCCGCGCGCGAGATCTGCGCGCACCTCGCGGCCGCCTTCGGCCTGCGCGGCCTGTTCGGCGTGGACCTCGTCTGGGACGGCGCGCGGCCGTGGGTCGTCGAGGTCAACCCGCGCCCGACCGCGGCGCTCGAGACGATCGAGGCCGTGCACGGCGTCCGCGCGTTCGCGGCGCACCTTGAGGGGTGCGCCGGACGCGTGCCGCCCGAGCGAGGCGATGGATCCCCGGCTGATCCGTCCGGGGCGGCCGGGAAGGCGGTGCTCTTCGCGACCGAGGACCTGGCGGTTCCCGACACGCGCGGGTGGCCGGCCCGCGGGATCCGCGACGTCCCCCACCCCGGCGAGCGGATCGCGGCGGGCCACCCGGTGTGCACGCTGGTCGCGACGGGACGCTCCCCGGACGCCGTGCTCGCCGATCTCGAGACGCGCGCCGCCGCGCTGCGCGCTGAGCTCCACGACCGCGTGGCCGCCGATGCCGTCGCATGACGACGCCGGCGGTCCGGGCGCTCGGGCCGCGACCTGCGGCGGCTGCGGGCTGGTGTGCGACGACATCACGGCCGTCGTCGGCGACGGCGGCGAGCTCGAGCGCCTGGAGCGCACGTGCCCGCTCGGCGACGTGTGGTTCGCCGAGCGCGTCGCCCCGGCGGCGCCGCCCGCCCGCCTCGGGGGACGGGAGACCGGGTGGGACGCGGCGCTCGACGAGGCGGCGGCGATCCTCACCCGAGCCCGCGCGCCGCTGGTCTACGGGCTGGGCCAGACGAGCTGCGAGACGCAGCGCGCGGCGGTCGCGCTCGCCGAGGCCCTCGGCGCGGTCATCGATCCCGCGGGCCCGCTGCTCGACGGGGCGTCCGGCCTCGCCTACCAGGCGCACGGCGCGAGCACGGCCACGCTGGGCGAGGTGCGCGACCGCGCCGAGATCGTCGTGGTGTGGCGCGCCGATCCGGTCACGACGCACCCGCGGCTGTTCGAGCGCCTGAGGCTTCCCGATGCGAACCGCGAGCTCGTCGTCGTCGACGCGCGCCCGACGGCGACCGCCGAGCACGCCGACACGTTCCTGGAGCTTCCGGCGGACCGCGACGTCGAGGCACTGTGGACGCTGCGGGCCCTGGTCCGCGAGGCGCCGTCGGACGGCGCCGAGCCCGAGCCGGCGCTCGGTCCGCTCGCCGAGCGCCTGCGCGGCTGCCGAAACGCGGCGATCCTGCACCACCTGCGCGGGCACGTCGAGGCGCTCGCGCTCAACGCGCTCGTCCGCGACCTGTGCCGCGCGACGCACGTCGTCTCCGTGACGCTCCGCCACGAGGGGAACGCCGCCGGCGCCGAGGACGTCCTCGCCTGGCAGACCGGGTACCCGGCGGCGGTCAGCTTCGCGACCGGGCGCCCGCGCGCGAGCCCGGGCGAGCTGAGCGCGGCGGCGGTGCTCGAGCGCGGTGACGCCGACGCGGCGCTCGTCGTGGGCTCCGATCCGCTCGATCATCTGCCGCCGGCGGCCGCCGAGGGCCTGCGCGCGATTCCCGTCGTGTCGGTCGACGCCCGCGACACGGCGACGGCCGGCGCGGCGCGCGTCGCCTTCACGACCGCCGCGCCGGGCGTGCACCGGCCCGGCGTCGTGCACCGGCTCGACGGCGTGCCCGTCCCGCTCCGCGCGCCCCTCGCGTCCTCGCGCCCGAGCGACGAGGAGGTGCTCGCGGCGATCGCCGCGCGGGTCGCGCGAGCGCGGGAGGCCCCGCCATGACGCTGCGCATCGCCGGCGGCCGCGTCTACGACCCGGCCAACGGCGTGGCCGGCGAGGTGCGCGACGTGTGCCTGAGCGACGGCAAGGTCGTCGGGGACGTCCCCACGCATGCGACGCGCATCGATGCGCGCGGCATGGTCGTGATGCCGGGCGGGGTCGACATCCACGCGCACATCGCGGGGCCGAAGGTCAACGCCGCGCGCCGGCTCGCGCCCGAGGAGCACCGCGGGGACGTCCACGAGCGGACCGCGATCATGCGGTCGGGCACCGGCGGCACGGTGCCGTCGACGTTCGTCACCGGCTACCGATACGCGCTGCTCGGCTACACGACGGTCGTCGAGGCCGCGGCGCCGCCGCTCGCGGCGCGCCACGTGCTGGGCGAGCTCCGCGACACGCCGATGATCGACGCCCTCTTCCTCGTGCTGATGGGCAACAACGTCGCGCTGTTCGACCTCATCCGCCGCGACCCGGCGCGCGTGCGCGACGCGGTGGCCTGGTGGCTGGAGGCGACGGGCGGCTACGGGGTCAAGCTCGTCAACCCGGGCGGCGTCGAGCGCTGGAAGCGCG
>JAXDHC010000180.1:0-10661 GCA_034664705.1 Solirubrobacteraceae bacterium | reverse complement strand
GTTCTCCTTGTTCTTCTGCACGTGAAGCAGCTCGTGGTAGAGCGGGTCCAGCTTGCCGATCGGGCGCAGCAGGCGCCACTCCTCGCGGCAGTAGACGCGCTTGACCCCACGGCAGTCCTCGGTGTGCTCGTGCAGGCACCGGACGCGGATGTAGGGGTTGCCTATGCCGCTGATGGCGAAGCCGAGGCCCGGGCCGCGCCAGGTGGTCTCGCCGCCGTAGGCGGGGCAGCGGGGCGTGCCGTCCTCGTCGACGGTGTCGCTGCGCAGGTTCTCGTAGGTCTGGCCGGGCGCGGGGTTGCGGTCGGGGACGATCAGGGCGACGCCGCGGCGGGTGTGGAACTCGAACATCGACTTGAACGACAGGCCCTAGTCGGCGACGACGGCGACGGGCTCGCGGCCGCCCATGTTGCGGACGGCCTGGCGGTAGAGCTCGGGGTACTCGACGTGCTCGTTGTGGTCGGCGGGGAAGAAGTGCAGCGCGACGGGCAGGCCGGTGGTGGTGTCGGTCATCGGCTGGCAGATGCTGCCGAAGTTGAAGCGCTTGCTGCGCTTGCCGCGCGAGTACATGCGCGCGCCGGCGGTCTTGTCGCGCGAGCGGTACAGGTGGCCGCTCTGCATCCAGTAGCTGTAGTTGATGCTGTCCAGGCCGGCCGCCTCGGCGCGCTCGTCTGGGATGCGCGTGAGCCCGTTGGCGGCCTTGGCTCAGCGCATCCTTAGAACTGTCGCTTTCATCGGAACCCCTTCATCGGAACCCCTGCAATCGCAGGGGTTCCGTCGCCTGAGGAGTTGGCCTACGCGGAGGCCGTGCGCTCGATCGAGCAGCAGTCGCGCTCGTGACGAACGCCATCGGCGTGCTCGGGTTCTTCATGCGCCGTTACGCGTTCCCCATCGCGCCCGTGATTCTCGGTGTGATCCTCGGCCCTGTGATGGAGACGCAGTTCCGCCGCGCGCTGACCGCGTCCGGTGGCGACATGAGCGCCTTCTACATCCGCCCGCTGACCATCGGCCTGCTGTCGGTCGCCATGCTGGCGCTGGCGGTGCCATATCTGCCGGCCATCGTCGCGCGTGTGCGCGGGCGCGAGAGGCCCGCCAGCGCCCGACTGGCGTTCGCCGACCACGACTAGTCGCGAGCCGCCGGGCGCCGCCTGTGGGCGCCCGGCGGGCTAGCGGGAGGACCTACCGTCTCCTTGACGGTCACAGAGTCATGGTGAGCGCGCTTAGTGCGGGGTGATCAGCAGGAGACCGTCACGGTGAACGGCTGGGCGGACGGGGTGCCGGCCGGGTCGGCCGTATGCACCTCGACGGTGTCGTTGGCGGTGATGGCGAAGCTGGTGGCGCCTGCCACCATCGCGTCGGCGGTCGCGACGCAGGGATTGAAGTTCGTCCCGTCGGCGGAGTAGACGACGAAGAGTCCGTTGCCAGCGTTGTAGACCGAGCTCACGTTCCTGCTGCGATGAACGTCGCCATTGCTGTCGGCCCGGAGGATCAGCGCCGCTTGGCCGTCTGCGCCCTTGAGAGCAGCGAGGAAGTCGGCCTGTGTGGCGTCGGAGCGGGAGCTGCTGGCGGCCTTCCAGATGTCGAACGCCGAGGTGCCGTTGGCGCCGGCGGTGCCGGCGGTGCCGGCGGTGACGGCGGTGCCGGCGGCGCCGGTCGCACCGGTGCTACCCGTCGCGCCGGTGTCGCCCTTGGCGCCGGTGTCGCCCTTGGCGCCCTGCGCGCCGGCTGCACCCGTTTCGCCCAGCGAGCCGGTCGAGCCGGCGTCGCCCTTGGCGCCCTTGGCGCCTCGCGCGCCGTTCTCGCCGTCGGAACCGCTGAGCTTGTTGCGAGCCGCTGGTGTCAGCTTGGCGATCCCGACCGTGTGGTCCTTGATGCTGGAGCCCTCGATGACGTTGTAGGTGGCGGCGCCGGCAGCCGGGACCGCGACGGCCGCCACCGCGCCGAGCAACAGCATCTTCTTCGAGACGCCGACGATGACCTTGCGAGGATTGAACGGCATGGTTGCTCCGTCTACTTGGAGGGGTCGGACGGGTGCCGCGGTGGGGCAGATGAGGGTGCTCGTGCTGCGGCCCTTGCGGGCGCCCGGTCCCTCAGCGGATCGAGCGGGTGCCGGCAGCCGGGTCACACGGTGTGCCCCGGCTCAGGCGTGTCCCTGATCAAGTCATCGGTCCGCCGCCTGCGAACCTTGACCGACGCGGCGAAATACGCGTCGTTCTCGGGCACGCTGGTGCCGCTGTTGATGCTCGGGATCCGTCCGTCGTCGCCCCGCGAGTCTCGCGGCGGCGCGCCACAAAATGGTCGAGTCTCAGCCTCCCCTCAGGCTGCTCTGTAGCTGGGCTCAGCGCCGCGGTCGAAGCTCCGGACATGTCTGAACCAGATCCCCCGAGCCACCGAGGCTCGCGCATGCCCAAGTTGTCCCATCGCCACCTGACCGTCCTCGCGGCGACCGCCGCAGCCGGCCTGGGCGGGGCCGCCCTCGCCGGTGCCGCCACGTCGTCGAGCTCCGGTTCGAGCACCGCCACAGAGCGGTCGTCCGGCGGCGCCGGCGAGACGGCCCTGACTGGCACCGTCAAGGAGAAGGTGGAGGCCGCCGCGCTGGCGAAGGTCGACGGCACCGTCATCCGCACCGAGACCGATCGTGGCGGCGTGTATGAGTCCCACATCCGCAGGGCCGACGGCACCGAGGTCGAGGTGCAGGTCAACAAGCAGTTCGAGGTCACCGCCGTGCAAGAGCGCGGTGCCGGGGACCGCGGTGGCCGTGGCGGCCCGGGCCGCGGGCACCATGGCGACCTCGCCGCCGTGGCCAAGGCCCTTGGCGTGACGGAGGCCGAGCTCAGCAGCGCGGTCGAGGTCGCCCGCCCGAGCAAGCCGGCGGGTGGCGATCGTGGCGACCGCGGGGATCGGGTCGCTGCGTTGGCCAAGGCGCTCGGCGTCGAGACCGCCGCCGTGCAGAAGGTCCTGGAGGCCAACCGGCCGCAGAGCCCCGCCGCGGGCGCCAAGCCGGGCCGTGGGGCGCGGCTGGACCGCAGCGAGCTGATCGCGGCGCTGGCCAAGGGGCTCTCGATCGACGAGGCCAAGGTGACGTCCGCGCTTCAGGCCGCCGAGGAGGCGCACCGCGCTGAGCACGACGCCCGGGAGACGGCCATGTACTCCGCCGTCGCCAAGGCGCTGGGCAAGGACGCCTCCGATGTCAAGGCGGCCTTCGAGGCCAACAGGCCGGCGAAGCCGACCCGGTAGCAGCGAAGCACGCAACGGGGCGGTCGGACTGGATCGACGCCGGCCGCCCCGTATGCCGTGGGCGCGAGGGCCGTGCGGCCGTACCGCCCGCGCGCCTGGTGGTGGATCGTCGGGGGCGGGTGATCGGACCGGACACGAGCTCCTCGCCGCCGTCCGCGAACGCCGGGACGCCGATGAGCACGCACGCCCGACCAGGACCGCAGCAGCCGCGACGAGGACTCCGGTGAACGCGAGCCCAAGCGCCGTCCACGCGGCCGACCACAGCGCGGCGGTTCGCAACGACGGGGCCGACTGCCCGCGGCCGACGGCCCTGAGGTCGAAGAGCAGCAGCGCCGAGACGGCGACGGACATCGAGAAGACCTCCACACTCTCGCCACAGTTTCAAGCCGACTGCGCTTCGCAGCCAAGTGGCGGGCGAGTCGGGCGGCAGCCGCGAAGACGCCATCCGCACTTGCGGCCCGTGCCTGGCTGGTGACCACCCAGCCGCTGTTCGCGACGATGTGCCGCTGGCGCCATTCGGAGCCGTCGTGCACGTACGCCATGTCTACCCAGCGCAGCGGTCCGTCAGCATCGGTGGCGACAACAGTCTGCCCGGGGCCGATCATGTGCTCAGCGGCAGGCGGGGGACTGTAGGGCCCCTGAGGGGGAACACCGCAGCGCCGTCGGCTCCCCACAGCTCCTCGCACCCCGCGGAGATCGGAGGCCGCCAGCGCGTACTGGTTCGGCCACTCAACGCGGACGCCGGCGAACTCGATCTCCCACGCTGCAGCATCGTTGGGGCTGGCGGAGACCTCCGCGACGAGCTCGACCTGTTCGCCCGCCTGGCTCGCACGCGGGTCGAGGACCTGGCGAGCGCCGCCGTGGTCGATCGCTACCCGGTCATCGCTCCCGTCGCCGATTCGCCGCACGACGAACGGTGCGAACGGGACGACGGATAGGCCGAAGCCGGTTAGGCAGGCGTAGGTGTGCACGAGGCGACGCTAGGCCGCGCACGGCTCAGCGCTTAGCACCTGTACAAACCGGCAGGGCGCGTGATCGAGATGCCGCGCCAACACTGGGCGAATCGCATCCTTAGAACTGTCGCTTGCCGCGAAACCCCCGCTAGTCGGGGTTTCGTCGTTTCGAGGTTCGACCGCTGCCGGATGGTCGTGGAACACCTGCGGAACACGGCTCCGTTTTCGCGATGCGCGGACGCGCCGTCGGAGCTCGCCGTCAGCCGGCGCGTTTGGAGCATCGAGGTGCGCTCGAGCGCGCTCGATCTGCTCCTCGGCCGGCACGCGCTGCGACGGGTCGAAGTCCTCCCACACGCGCGCGTAGTCGCGCAGCAGGGTGGCGGCGCTGTGCCCGAGCTGCTCAGCGACGTCTGCGGTGGCTGGCCCTCGTAGATCAGCAGGGTCGCGAAGCTCGAGCGCAGGTCGCGCGGCCGCACCCGCCGCGCTCCGTCTGGCTTGTCGGCGCGCAGCCCTGCGGCCTTGGCGGCGCCGCGGAACGTGCGGCTGCGCCAGTTGTCCCAGTCGTGGTCGGCCCACCGCTCCCCGCCGCTGTTGGGCACGACGGGTGCGTCGGCGGGTGGATGTCCGCATGCCTCGCGCCATCTCGCAGGTCCTCGGCGAGCGGGCCGAGCAGCCGCGTCGCGCGTTCGTAGGGCACGCCGCGCTTGGTCGCGCGAAACAGGATCGTTCGGCGCCGTACGCCGTCCCAGCGCAGCGCCAGCGCTTCGGACTCCGGACGCGCGCCAGCGTAGGCGAGCAGGCTGATCAGCGTGGCCGACCGCGGGTCGTCTCGCTGCATGCACCAGTGCCGCATCGCCTCGACCTGCTCGACCGTGATCAGCACCGGGTCGCGCTCGCGCCGTTGCGAGGGCTTGTCGATCTGCTTGACCGGATTGCCGGGCAGGTTGTAGTCGCGCACGGCGCGTTTCATGACGCCCTGCAGGACGGCGAGCGTGCTGACGATCGTGGCCCGTCCGGTGCCGGCGCGCTCGAGGTCGGCGGCGAACCTCGACGACGCCGGGGCGTAGCTGCGTGAGGCGGACGTCTCCGAGCCGTGGGAGGATGCGCAGGTCAAGGTCGATCGAGTGGCTCTCCTGCGTGGACAGCGCCAGGCGGCGCTCGGCGTAGTTGGGCCACCACTCGCTGAGGATGTAGTCGCGCAGCGTGACTCGTCGGCGAGCAGGGCCGGGTCGCCCGTCTGCTTCAGCCGGGGTGGGGAAGAGCCATCCGATCGGGAAGACGATCGGGCGCGGTCGGAGCAGGCCACCGATTCCGCCTGTGAGCCCGCCCGGAAGGCCGCCGAGGAGCCCGCCGAGGCCGCCGGGCAGGCCGAGACCCCCGGGCAGCCCGATCCCGCCCGGCAGCCCGATGCCGCTCGAGGCCATCATGGCCTGCATCTGGACGGGTTCGAGGCTCGGCGCGCTGAGCAGGGCCCTCGACGGGGGCGATCGGTGCCAGCAGCGCCGCGAGCGACGCGAGCATGACGCTCGCCTGGCGGGAGCTCGAGGCGGCCCACGTGACACCGGCGGCGAGGACCGCGAGCCGCTCGTCGTCGATCACCGGCGCGTGGTCCGCGCCCGGCGGTCGGGAGTGCGTCCGCCCGCCGGGCCGTCCGGTGGCGCGCTCGCCGATCGGGCGAGCAGGAAGCGCAGGCGGCCCGCGGCGTCGAGGTCGCCGTACAGGCTGCCCAGGGCGTCGGTGGCCAGCGCGTCGAGGAAGGCCGCCGTGTCGCGGACGTCCGACGCGAAGGCGTCGGCGGCGTCATCGCCCAACGCGCGGCGGACGGCGGCGGCCGCCCGTTCGATCGCGCCGGGCCGGACGAGCGCCGGGGCCGGCCCGACCGGCTCCGGCCGGCGCCACCGGGACGTGACCGCGAGCGTGCCCTCCGGCGCGTTGAACGCGAGGTAGATCAGCATCACGATGCCGATCACGAGCGGGATGAGAAGGATCGCGAGGAGATACTGCCCGCGGCTCCACGAGCCGGGCGTGTAGTCCTCGCGGACCGGCGTGTACCCGGCGGCCGCGAGCGCGGGAGCCTCGTGCTCGAACGCCGCGGTTGCGGCGGCGAGCGAACCGCGGTACTCCCGGACGGTGGGAACCTCCGGGTTTGTCACGCGCTGTCTCCCCGGGTGCCGGCGACTTGGCCGGCGAAGCGATTCTCAGGCACCCCGCTCTGTCAGGTCAAGCTCCGGGCGGGCGATGTGAATCCGCAGCCGGGACGCGCTGGTCAGAGGGCGATGCGACCGCCCCGGGCGCGCACCTCGGCCAGGGTGCGCATGCGGTCGAGCAACTCGCCGAGCGAGAACGGCTTGATGAAGTAGTCGTCGGCGCCCGCCGCCAGCGCGTCCGCGCGATCCTGGACGTCGGCGCGGGCGCTGAGCATCACGATCGCCATCCGTGGATCGCCGGCACGCAGGCGGCGACAGACCTCGATGCCGCTGCGCCCGGGCACGAGGACGTCGAGGACCGCGATGTCGTGATCCCCGGCCGCGGCACGGACGAGCGCCTCGTCACCCCGGTCGACCCCCTCGGCCCGGAAGCCGCCCCCGGCGACGGCGCGTACCAGCAGCGCGCGCAGCTTGGGGTCGTCCTCGAGGATGAGGACGCTCGGAGGCTGCGAGGCCTCGGCCGTCGTCGTCGTCGGTGCCAGATGGGCCTCGCTCATGGCCTGAAGGTGACCGCTGCCGATGAGCGACCGGTGAGAGCGCGCGGCGGGGCGCCGGCCATCACACGTTGCGCCCGAAACGCTCATGAGAACCACATGTGCGCGCGCCAGAGTGCTCGGCATGAGAGTCCTGGTCATCGAAGACGAGCTCAAGATGGCGAGTCTGATCCGCCGCGGGCTGCGCGGCGACGGGATGGCCGCCGATGTCGCGATCAAGGGTGAGGACGCCGTGTGGATGGCCGGCGCGACGGACTACGACGCGATCGTGCTTGATGTGATGCTTCCGGGCATGGACGGCTTCGAGGTCTGCCGGCGACTGCGCAGCGACGGTGTCTGGACTCCGATCCTCATGCTGACCGCCCGCGACGCCGTGGAGGATCGGGTGCAGGGGCTCGACGGCGGCGCCGACGACTATCTGACGAAGCCGTTCTCGTTCGCCGAGATGTCGGCGCGTCTGCGCGCCCTCGTCCGGCGCGGCCCGATCGAGCGCCCCACGGTGCTCCAGGCCGGCGACCTGCGCCTGGACCCGGCGACCCGGCGCGTCTGGCGCGACACCACCGACATCTCGCTGTCGACGAAGGAGTACACGCTGCTCGAGACGTTCATGCGCCGGCCCGGAGAGGTCCTCGACCGCTTCCAGCTGCTCGAGCACGCCTGGGACAACGAGTACGAGAACCGCTCGAACATCGTCGATGTCTACGTCCGGTACCTGCGCGAGAAGGTCGATCGCCCGTTCGGCGTGGAGTCCATCGAGACGGTCCGGGGCGCCGGGTACCGGCTGCGCGCCGACGGCGGCCGCGGACCGGGCTGAGCGCCGCATCGTGGCTCGCGCGTCCCGTCTCGTCGATCGCGTGCCGACGCGCGTGCGCGTCACGGTCGCATTCACGGCGGTCATGGCGGTGCTGCTCGCCGCCGCCGGGCTGTTCCTGTACCTGCGGCTCGGCAGCACGCTCCAGGCGACGGTCGACCGTGGCCTGCGGTCGCGCGCAGGCGACGTCACCGCGCTGATCAAGCAGGCCGACTCGGGGCTGGCGCAGGCGGGTCGCAGCCCGCTGACCGAGCAGGGCGAGAGCCTCGCGCAGATCCTCGACTCACGTGGCCGCGTCGTCGACGCGTTCCCGACGCTGCGGGCCCACCCGCTCCTGAGCGCGGGCGAGGTGCGCAGAGCGGTGAGGGGGACCACCATGGTCGAGCACGACACGTCGCCGGTCGGGGGCGACCGGGTCCGGGTGCTCGCCACGCCCGTCAACGCGCAGGGGCACCGGCTGCTGGTCGTCGTCGGAGCGTCCCTCGATCCGGTGGAAGAGGCGCAGAGCGAGCTCGGACGGCTGCTGATCGTCGGAGGTCCGATCGCGCTCCTGATCGCCTCCCTCGCCGGCTATGGCGCGGCCGCCGGTGCGCTTCGCCCGGTCGAGCAGATGCGCCGGCGCGCCCGCGAGATCCAGGCGACCCGCCCGGGGCGCCGCCTCCCCGTGCCGCCGTCGAACGACGAGGTCGGGCGGCTGGGGGAGACCCTCAACGAGATGCTCGAACGTCTCGAGGAGGCCTTCGCGCACGAGCGCCGCTTCGTCTCGGACGCCAGTCACGAGCTCCGCACGCCGCTCGCGATCCTCAAGGCGGAGCTCGAGCTGGCGCTCCGCGACGCCACGGGCATCGACGCGATCCGTGCGGCGGTCGCCTCAGCCGCCGAGGAGGCCGACCGCGTCGTGCAGCTCGCCGAGGACCTGCTCGTCATCGCCCGCTCCGACCAGGGGCGCCTGCCGGTCCGGCTCGCCGAGGTCGACGCCGCCGAGGTCCTCCGCGCTGCGAGCCGGCGGTTCGCGAGCAGGGCGTCCGAGCGCGGCGTGGCGCTCGAGATCCGCGCGCCCGACGACCAGCGGCTCGTCGTCGACAGCCTGCGGCTCGAGCAGGCCCTCGGCAACCTGATCGACAACGGACTGCGTCACGGCTCCGGCACGCTCACGCTGGCCGTCGAGCCGCACGGTGACCGCGTCGAGGTGCATGTGCGCGACGACGGCCCGGGCTTCCCGGACGACTTCGTCGCCGACGCGTTCAAGCGCTTCACGCGCGCCGATACGGCGCGGAGCCGTGGCGGCGCCGGACTGGGGATGGCCATCGTCGCCGCGATCGCTCACGGCCACGGCGGAACGGCTCACGCCCGCAACCGCCCGGAGGGCGGCGCGGACGTGTGGATGGATCTGCCGGCGGCGCCCGTTCCGGCGGCGCGTATCCCGGCCTGACGGGGCCGCGCCGGCCGCTGCCCTCAGGCTCATCCCATCCGTCGCGCCTAACGTTCGAGAGGCAGTGAGCGCGGACCTCGCGTCCCCCGACGGCCCCACGGAGCCCCCCGGTGGGGCCGTTTGGGTTTCACGCCTCTCGGCTACGGCACGGTGATCAGCGTCGCCCGGCCGTCGCTCCACCACACGTGCGCGCTGTCGGCGATGTCGCGGCGGTACGGCTCGGCGTTGCCGAGGTCGAGCGCATCGGGCTTCACCGCCCAATGCAGCCGTGCGGCGACGAGCGACGCGATGCGGTTCTCGGCGCGCTCGGAGAAGCCGAACAGCGTCGGCGGCGTTCGGCATCCGTCGCCGCGATCGAGATGCGTCGTGGCGACGACGACGTCGCCGTACCGGGGGTCGGTGAAGCGGTCGGTCGCCGTCGGCGCGTAGATCCGCAGGTGGACGTCGGTGCCGTCGCTGTCGCACTTCGTCTTCAGGCCGCGGTCACCGTCGAAGCGCGGGCTCCCCGCGCCCACGCGGTAGCCGAGGTACTGCAGGTGGCCTCGGCGCGTGAAGCCGAGCCCACGCAGCGCCTGCTTGACCCTGGTGACGCTCGCATGACCGACGAAGACCAGCGACACCGGCCAGTCGCGACCGCCGAGGCCGAAGTCCGGCGTGCCGTCGTAGGCGAGGAACGCCGGGCCGCGGTCCGACAGCCGGATCAGGCGCGGATCGCCGCGCGGGGCGTCCGCCGCGGCCGGCAGCGCCGCCACCGCGATCGCGAGGCACGCCACGACGGCGACGAGCGCCCTGGCCGCCATGAGCTCAGTCCGCATCCCGCGACCCCGTCGGCGATGACGCGTCGCGCGTGTCCCATGCGTTCGTGCGCGAGTCGGGGCCCGGTTCGACGGCGATCACGCGGCGCCTGGCGACGTCGATGTCGACGAGGAGGTCGCGCAGGACCGGCGCCGAGAGGGTGATCACGCCGAGGCGATACCCGACCGGGCCGGGAACGGGCCGGTAGCCGGGCACGTCGGACGTCACGCTCGTGCGGGGGCGCGGGAGGCTCAGGAGGACCGTCGTCCCGACGCGCCGCGGACCGCGGTGCAGCTCACCGATCGCGCCGACGGTGTAGGGCGTGCGCCCCAGCACGTTGCGCAGGACGCCCGAGCGCCGTTCGCGATCGATCACGGCGAGGGCCTGGCGGCGCTGCGTCGAGTCGATCGTCGGCGGCGTGGCGCCGGATGTGCGCCGGGCAACCGGCTCGCCTTCCCGGACCTTCGGCAACTGCTCGACGACCGCGACGCCGAACCGCGCGCGCGCCGTGGCACTGCCGGTCTCCCCGCGTGCGATGACCGTGATGCGGTGGCGCCCGGCGCCCCGCTCCGCCACCGGCGCGACGAGGGTGAGGCGTGCGTGCCGGCGGCAGGCGCCCGCGGGGCACAGGACACGGTGGGTGGCGGTGCGCCCGTCGATCTGAACGTCGACGGCCGCGGGCCGGCGGCCGCCGCGCCCCGGGACGTCGACGGTCAGCGCCACGTCGCCGCTCAC
>JAXDHC010000179.1:0-2975 GCA_034664705.1 Solirubrobacteraceae bacterium | reverse complement strand
GGATGCGAGTGCTGGGTGGTGACCCGGCTCTCCGTCGCCATCCGCGTGTGGCCGAGGGCGTGGCTGCCCGAGATGTCGCCGAGGTGGAAGCGCTGCACGAAGTCCGTCGGCAGCCCCATCTCCTTGTAGATCTCGATGCTCTCGCCCGCGCTCATGATCCGCAGCTCGGGGTGGTTCTCCCGCAGCCAGGCCTGGGCGCTGTCGGCGTCGGTGTCGACGACGAACATCGCGTGGCTGGCGCGGACGTCAGCCTCGGGGTCGCCTCCGAAGGCGGCGGCCAGGCCGTCGCGCACGACGCCCCAGTCCTGCTGCGCGTCCTCCGAGAAGAGCGAGACCTTGCTCGAGCCCGAGGGCGCCGGGTCGCGGTAGAAGGCGACGCCCGCGCTGTCGGGGCCGCGATCGCTCATCTGCACGAGCATCGCGCCAAGGTGCGCGCCGAGGTTCTCCTCGATCGCTGATGTCTTGCTGAACAGTCCGACGATTCCGCACATCTCGTGTTGTCTCCGTCTTTGCGGCTCGCTGGGTACACGCCCCCTGCGGGGCGGCGCTTCGGAAGTGATAGAGGCTGGTTGGGTACGAAAACTATGTGGTGTTCTCACACACCACGTCGCCGGGCATCCCGCCGGACGCCCCGCAAGGGCCCTCCACGCCGCCCGAGCGGGATGCCTTGGGGCATCCCGCCGGACGCCGCGCCGGGCGCGCCGCCGTCTCCGATCAGCCGTGATGGGCGGTCACGTCGTCAGCCCTGGGCTGACGAAGTGACCGCGCGTGTACGCACAGCGCGACCGCACGCGCGCCCTCACATCCCCGGGCGCATGTACACCGACAGCTGGCGCTGCGCGGACGCCACGGCCCGCAGCGCCTCGCGCAGCGCCGCGCGGCGCAGGGGCGGCAGCGAGCGCGGGTCGACGCGGTTGTCGGCGGGACGCCCCGCCGCCAGGCACTCGGCGTGGTGCTCGAGGCGGATGCGCGAGACCGTCTCGAACGCCTCGCGCAGCGCCGTCGCGGCCTCCGCGTCGAGCCGGCCGGTCTCCTGCGCGGCGACGAGGCGGTCGACGGTCCCGGAGATCGTGATGCCGGCGGCGAACGCGTGCAGCCGCGCGAGGTTCGCGATGGGCAGCGCGCCGCCGACCTTCAGATCGACGCGCCCGTCTCGGTCGGTGGAGAACTGCCCGCGGCGGCCGAGCGGGACCTTCCAGTCGGTGGCCGTGCGCGCGAGGCGCGCGATGAAGTCGCGATGGCGGCGCGCGTCGCGGACGACCTCGGCGAGCGGCGGCACGATGTCGAGGCCGCCGACGACGTGGCGGAAGTCGAACGCGACGGCGGCCCGCACGAGGTGCGAGCGGTCCGGGTGCACGAGGCACACGCGGAAGACCTCGGTCCACCGCCCGGCCGACATCCGCCATTGCGGGTTGCGCGCGAGCACCTCGGCGGAGTCCTCGCCGAGGCCGCAGCGCGCGAGGCCGGCGTTGACGTCCTCCGCCACGGCCGCGAAGAACGCGTCGGCCTCCGGCCCGCCGTGGTCGGCGTAGGCGAGCGCATTGTCCTGGTCGGAGGCGAGCGTGAGCTCGCGCCGCGCCACGCTGCCCAGCGCGAGCCACGCCCAGGCCGCGGGGGCCGGCCCATGCCGTCGGAACGACAGCTCGATGAGGCGCATCGTCGCCGTGTCGCTCTGCACCGCCAGCGCGCGCGAGACGTCGGCCGGGGCCAGCCCGGCGGACAGCAGCGAGGCGAGCAGCCGCGGCAGGCCGGCGCTCATCGTGGCGACGACCGCGTCCTCGTCGGGGGCGCCGCCGATGGCGCGGCGCAGCGCGAACGGCGACTGCTCGCCGCCGGCGATGTCCTCGACCGACAGGAGCCCGACGATCCGCCCGCCGGCGTCGGTGATGCACAGCTCGCGCCGCTCGGCGTCGAGCAGGTCGACGAGCGCCTCGGACGCCGTGCGCTCCGCCGGCACGCACAGCACCGGGCGCACCGCGATGCTCACGGGTTCGACCGGCGAGCGGCCCGCGGCCAGCACGCGCTCGCGCAGGTCCCGGTCGGTGACGATGCCCATCCCGTCGGGGGTCTGCACGAGCGCGGCCGTCGCGTTCGCGGCCGTCATCGCGACCGCGGCGTCGCGGATCGACGCATCGGCGGCCACGAACACGGGCGGCCGGTCCACCAGCGCCCCGAGCCGCGTCATGCTCAGCTCCGGCAGCGCGTGGGCGGTGTAGCCGGTGCGCACCAGGCGGCTGCGCAGGGTGCGCGCGATGTAGCGCGCGCCGGACGGATGGGCGAACACGCGCACGGCGACGTCGCGCGGAAGGAGCAGGCAGGTCGTGTCTCCGCGGGCGCGGACGGTGAACGCCGGCGCGAGGCCCGAGAGCAGCGACGGATGCCCGAAGCACTGCCCGGGGCCCAGCACGTCGACGACCTGGCCGGCGTGGACGAGCTCCATCGCCCCGTCCGAGACGACGTACAGCGCCTGCGCCGGCGGCCCGTCCTCGACGAGCACCGTCTCCCCCGCCGGGTACGTGCGCTCCACGGCGGCGCGCGCGACGTCCTCGACCTCGACGGCCGACAGGCCGTCGAACGGCGGGTGGCGTGCGAGGAACGCCGCGACGGGGCCGGGGTCGCTCAGTCGTCCACCACGAGGAAGACCGGGACGTCGGCGCGCCGGCGCACCCGGTAGGGCTCCTGCGCCCAGACGAAGTTGCCGAGCACCCGGTTGCGCGGCGGGTCGGCGCCCATGACGATCGCGCCGCACCCGCGCGCCCGGGCCTCGCCCACGATCCGCTTGGCGCCGGCGCGCGTGCCGATCACCCGGGCGTCGGCCTCGACGCCCTCGCGCTCCAGGCGGGCGACGGCCTGCTCGACCATCGCGCGCTGCTCGGCCCACTCCTGCTTGTTGGGGAACAGCCCCGGGTTCGGGAAGCCGAGGCTCGTCCCCCAGATGCGCGCGATCGAGAACACGTGCACCCGGGCGTCCGAGC
>JAXDHC010000178.1:0-13990 GCA_034664705.1 Solirubrobacteraceae bacterium | reverse complement strand
CCCGCCTCCTTCAGCCGCGCCGCGCGCCACACGAGCGCGCGGGCCGCCTCGATCTCGGTCTGCATGTCGGCGAGCTTCTGCTGGATGGCCTGCAAGGCGCCGATCGGCCGACCGAACGCGCTGCGCTCCCTGGCGTACGCGGTGGCGACGTCGAGCGCGGCCTGGGCGATGCCGACGGCCTGCGCGGCGATGCCGATCCGCCCGGCGTCGAGCGTGCGCAGCGCGATCCGCATCCCGGCGCCCGGCTCGCCGAGGCGCTCCGACGGCGTGTCCTCGAAGCTCAGGTCCGCCGTCGAGGACGAGTTCAGCCCGAGCTTCTCCTCCTCGCGCGTCGCCCGGAAGCCCGGCGCGCCGCGGCGCACGACGAACGCGCTCGGGCGCTCGCCGTCGCGGGCGAACACGAGGAACGTGTGGGCGTGCGAGCCGTTCGTGCACCACTGCTTCGTGCCGGTGATGCGCCCGTCGTCGCCGGCGCGCGTGCGCATGGCGCCCGCGTCGGAGCCCGAGCCCGCCTCGGTGAGCGCGAAGGCGGCGAGCTCGTGGCCCTGGGCGAGCGGCGGCACGAGCCGGTCGACCTGGTCGGGCGTGCCGTGCTGGAGGATCGGCAGCGTGCCCGCGCTCGTGTGCACGGCGACGGTGACGCCGAGGCCGGCGTCGGCGCGCGAGAGCTCCTCGAGCACGAGGCAGTAGCTGAGGAAGTCCGCGCCCGCGCCGGCGTGCGCCTCCGGCACGCACACGCCCATGAGGCCGAGCTCGCCGAGATGGCCGAGCGTCTCGCGCGGGAAGCGGTGCTCGCGGTCCCACGCGGCCGCGTGCGGGGCGACCTCCTCGTCGGCGAAGCGCCGGGCGAGGTCGCGGATCTCGCGCTGCTCGTCGGTGAGCTCGTGCAGGCTCATCGCCGCCGCCCCGCCGTCCGCGCGGGGACCCCCGCGCCGGCGCGCCGCGCCGCGCTGTGCCCCGCGGTGCCGGCGAGCGCGGCGAGCGCGATCGCCGCCCCGGCCTTGAGCCGCCGCCCGAGCGTGTCGAAGCGCATGACGGCCCAGCCCTCCTCGCGCGCGACGCGCCCGAGGACGGCGTCCGGGTTGACCGCCACCGGATGGCCGGCGGCGCGCAACATCGGCAGGTCGGACTCCGAGTCCGAGTACGCCCACGAGGCGTCCAGGTCGATCCCCTCCTCCTCGGCGAGCGCGCGGATCGCGTCCGCCTTGCCCTCGCGATAGGTGAACGGCCCGCCGGGCCGCCCGGTGTACACGCCGTCGACGATCTCCGACCGCGATCCGATCCCGCCGTCGAAGCCCAGCACGTGCGCGAGCAGCCCCGCCATCTCCTGCGACGCCGCGGTGACGATGTAGACGCGCCGTCCCGCGTCCTGGTGCTCGTAGGCGACGGTCAGCATCTGCGGGTACAGCCGCGGGAGCACGCCCGTGAGGACCTTCGGGGCGAGGCGGTCGAGGTCGCGCACGCGCCGCCCGGCGATGAGCGCGCCGACGCGCTCGCGCACCTTGTCCGTCCCGGCGTCGGTCGAGCCCTCGAGGCGGAAGCGCACGTTCATGACCGCGTCCGCGGCCAGCCGGCGGCGGGTGATCAGGCCCGCGCCGCGCGCGGCGCGCGCCCAGTGAAAGCCCGACGAGCCGGCCATGAGCGTGCGGTCCAGGTCGAAGAACGCCGCCTCGCGCTCCGCCGCCGCGCCCGCGGGCACGGCGGCGCCGGGCACGCCGGCGTCCGCGGGGGCGGGCGTGCCGCCCCCGCCGTCCTGCGCGCCGTCCGTCACCAGTCCCGCACGCCCGGTGGCGCTCAGGCGCCCGGGACGCGGATCAGGATCGCGTCGCCCTGGCCGCCGCCGCTGCAGATGGCCGCGCAGCCGACGCCGCCGCCGCGGCGGCGCAGCTCGTGGACGAGCGTGCCGATGATGCGCGCGCCGGAGGCGCCGATCGGATGCCCGAGGGCGACGGCGCCGCCGTTGACGTTCACGCGGTCCTCGTCGATGTCGAGCGCGCGGATCGAGTTGAGCGTCACCGAGGCGAAGGCCTCGTTGATCTCCCAGAGGTCGACGTCGTCGGCGCTCATGCCGGCCTTCTCCAGCGCCTTCTTGGCCGCGGCCGACGGCGTCTTGGCCAGGTAGGGGAAGTCGTCGGCCACGGCGGCCTGGGCGATGATCTCGGCGAGCACCGTCTTGCCGTTGCGGTCGGCCCACTCGGCCGAGGCGAGCACGAGCGCGCCGCCGCCGTCGTTCACGCCCGGCGAGTTGCCGGCGGTGTGGGAGCCCTGGTCGCCGGTGAGCGCGGGCAGCTTGGAGAGCCGCTCGAGCGTCGTGTCGCGGCGCGGGCCCTCGTCGATCTCGACGACCGAGTCGCCCTTGCGGCCCTTGACCGTCACCGGGACGATCTCCTCGGGCAGCCGGCCCTCGTCGGTGGCCTTGATCGCCAGCTCGTGGCTGCGCAGCGCCCAGCGGTCCATGTCGGGCCGCGTGAGCTCGAGCTCGTCGGCGACCTCGCCGGCCTCCTCGTACATCTGCTTCCCGCTGAACGGGTTGCGCAGGCCGTCCTGGATCATCGCGTCGATCGCCTTCGCGTCCCCCATCCGGAAGCCGAAGCGCGCCTTGGTGAGCAGGTACGGCGCGTTGCTCATCGACTCCATGCCGCCGCCGACGGCGATGTCGAGGTCGCCTGCGCGGATCGCCGCGTCGATGATCCCGGCGGCGCGAACGCCCGACGCGCACACCTTGTTGACCGTCTCGGAGGAGACGTCCTTCGGGATGCCGGCCTTGATCTGCGCCTGACGCGAGGGGATCTGGCCCTGGCCGGCCTGGAGGACCTGACCCATGACGACGTGCTGGACCTCCTCGGGGGCGACGTCGGCGCGCTCGAGCGCGGCCTGGATCGCGATGCCGCCGAGGTCGGTGGCGTCGAGGGAGGCGAGACCGCCGCCGAGCTTGCCGATCGGGGTGCGTGCGGCGCCGAGGATGACGGTGTTGGGCATGTGCCTGCAGTCCTTCGGTCGTGTTGGCCAGCGGACGCGAATGCTAGTGGCGTATGCTCGCGCGCCGCATGCGTGTGTCTGCCACCACGTCCTCGCCGGCCGCCAGCGGCGCCGACACCCTGGCCGTCGGCGTCTTCGACGACGAGGGCGTCGCCCACGACGTCGAGGGCGGCGCGCTCGGCCGCCTGCTCGAGTCCGGCGAGGCCCGCACGGCCTTCCGCCACCTCGCGCTCACGCACGCCGCCGAGCGGCGGTGGCTGCTCGTGGGGCTCGGCCGCCGCGACGCGTTCGACGCCGAACGCGCCCGCCTCGCGGCCGCCGCGGTCCTCGGCCGCGCGAACGAGCTCGGCACGGAGCGGCTCTGCTGGGAGCTGCCCCACCACGTCGACGACGCCGTCGCGGCGGGCCTCGTCGAGGGCACGGTCCTCGCCGCCTACCGCTTCGACCGCTACAAGCGCGGCCCGAACGACGCGCGGGCGGTCGCGGAGCTGATCGTCAGCGCGCATCACGACGTGTCGGCCCCCGTGGACGCCGCCGCGGTGCTCGCCGAGGCGCAGAATGCCGCGCGCGACCTGCAGAACACGCCCGCGAACGACCTCACGCCGGCCGCGCTCGCCGAGGCGTCCATGGCGCTGGAGGGCGTGCAGGTCGAGGTCCACGGCCGCGACTTCCTCGCCGAGCAGCGGATGGGCGCGTTCGCCGCGGTCGCGCAGGGCAGCGACGTCGATCCGGCGCTGATCGTCCTGCGCTACGACGGCGCGAACGCCCGCGGCCCGGTCATCGGCCTCGTCGGCAAGGCGGTCACCTTCGACACGGGCGGCATCTCGATCAAGCCCGCCGCGAAGATGCACGAGATGAAGTTCGACATGTCGGGCGGCGCGGCGGTCGTGCAGGCCGTCGGCGCGATCGCCCGGCTCGGGCTTCCCGTGCGCGTGATCGGCGTCGTCGGCGCGACCGAGAACATGCCGTCCGGGCACGCGATGCGCCCCGGCGACATCGTCACGGCGTCGAACGGGACGACGATCGAGATCAACAACACCGACGCCGAGGGCCGCCTCGTCCTCGGCGACTGCATGACGCACGCGATCAAGCTCGGGGCCGAGCGCCTCGTCGACATCGCGACGCTGACCGGCGGCATCGTGACCGCGCTCGGCTCGGCGTTCGCCGGCGTGATGAGCAACGACGACGCCTGGTGCGCGGCGATCGAGGCCGCGGGCGCTCGGACCGGCGAGCGCGTGTGGCGCCTCCCGCTGGACCAGATGTACGACGACGCGATCAAGGGCCAGTACGGCGACATCGTCAACGCGACGGCCGACCGCAAGGCCCACCCGATCACCGCCGCCGCGTTCCTCGCGCGCTTCGCCGGCGACGTGCCGTGGGCGCACGTCGACATGGCCGGCGTCGGCAACGACGTGGGTCTCGCCTACACGCCCAAGGGCGGCTCCGGCTTCGGCGTGCGCCTGCTCGTCGACGTCGTCCGCACCGCCGCCGACAGGGAGTGAGCCGCCGATGATGTTCGACCTCTCCGACGACCACCGCCTCATCCAGGAGACGGTCCGCGACTTCGCGCGCAACGAGGTCGCGCCGGTGGCCGAGGAGCTCGACCGCGAGAAGCGCTTCCCCTACGAGATCGTCGCCCAGCTCGGCGGGCTCGGTCTCATGGGCATCCCGTTCCCCGAGGAGTACGGCGGCGCGGGCGGCGACTCGCTCGCGTACACGCTGGCCGTCGAGGAGCTCGCGCGGATCGACTCGTCGGTGGCCATCACGATGTGCGCGCACACCTCGCTCGGCACGCAGCCGATCTACCTCTTCGGCTCCGAGGAGCAGAAGCAGCGCTACATGCCGGACCTGTGCGCCGGCCGGCGCCTCGGGGCGTTCGGGCTGACGGAGCCCGAGGCCGGCAGCGACGCCGGGAACACGAAGACGCGGGCGGCGCTCGAGGACGGCGAGTGGGTCGTCAACGGCGCCAAGCAGTTCATCACGAACGCGGGCACCGACATCTCGGCGCAGGTCGTCATCACGGCGGTGACCGGGCAGGACGCCGGTCGCTCGGAGATCTCCAACCTCATCGTCGAGAACGGCACGCCGGGCTACGAGCCCGGCGAGCCGTACCGCAAGATGGGCTGGAACGCGTCGGACACGCGGCCCCTGACCTTCACCGACTGCCGGGTGCCCGAGGAGAACCTCCTCGGCCCGCGCGGCGCGGGCTTCAAGCAGTTCCTGCACATCCTCGACGTGGGCCGGATCGGCGTGGCGGCGATGGGCATCGGCGTCGCCCAGGGCGCGCTCGACGAGGCGCTGAAGTACGCCAAGGAGCGCGTCGCGTTCGGCCGGCCGATCTCGAAGTTCCAGGCCATCCAGGGCAAGCTCGCCGACATGGCCACCGAGATCGAGGCCGCGCGCCTGCTGACCTACAAGGCCGCGTACCTCAAGGATCAGGGCCGCCCGTTCTCGCTGACCGCCGCCCAGGCCAAGCTCAAGAGCGGCCGGCTCGCGGTCCGGGCGACCGAGGAGGCCGTGCAGATCCACGGCGGCTACGGCTACATCGAGGAGTACCCGGTGTGCCGCTTCTACCGCGACGCCAAGATCCTCACCATCGGCGAGGGCACGGACGAGATCCAGCAGATGGTGATCGCGCGGGCGCTCGGCGCGTAGCGCCGGCGGCCCTACCGATCCTCCCGCGCCCGTCGCGACGCCAGCGACAGACGAGCGACGTAGCGGGCGACGCGGTCGGCGTCGCGGCCGACGAGCAGGTTCCTCGGCATGATCGTGTCGAGCGAGCCGGTGCGGATCATCTCGCGGACCTTGGCGGTCGTGAGGACGGCGCGGTCGAGGTCGGGGCCGATGATGCCGGTGACGTCGGCGCCGCGCAGCGTGTGGCACGTGCCGCACGAGTGGGCGAACACCTCGCGGACCGGCTGGCCCTTCGCGGCCTGCTGCTCGGATTCGAACGGGGGCTGGGTCGCGGTCGTCGTCGCCGTCGGGGCGTCGCCGAAGCCGGCCCGGTCCTGCGCGCGGCCCTGGCGGACGCCGTACGCGACGGCACCGGCGATCACGACAACCGCGAAGATGGCGAAGCCGAACCGTCGCACAAGCGCGGCCGCCTGCGAGAGCAGGCCCGGCGGGCGCGACGTGGGCGTGGGCTTCGGCACGCGCGCAGCGTAGTCGGCGGGCGACCTGTGACCATGCGCCGCCGTGCGCCGCGCGCTCACCGTCTGGCTGATCGCCTTCGCCGCGTTCGCGGCGGGCGCCGGCCTGCCCGCGTCGCCCGGGCACGACCTCGCAGAGCCCGAGGCGCAGACCCTGCTGGTCACCGAGTCGATCGTTTCCGACGGCGATCTGGACCTCCGCGACGAGTACGGCGCACGGGCGTGGCGCGGCTTCTACGACGGCGACCTCGTGCCGCGGGCCGGCCCGCGCGCCGGGGGGCGGCTGCTCGACCCCGCCGGGATCGTGTTCCCCGTCGCCATCGCGCCGGCGTATGCGCTGGGCGGGCCCATCGCCGTGGAGCTGTTCCTCGCCGCGCTCGCGGCGATCGGCTTCGTCCTCGCCGCCGCGCTCGCGCGGCGCCTCGTCCCCGAGCCGTGGGCCACCGGCGCCGCGCTCGTGACGGCGCTCTCGCCGCCGGCGATAGCCGCCGCGACGACCATCGCGCCGGACGCCGTCGCCGGCAGCGCCCTGGCCGGCGCGGCGCTCCTCGCCCTGCGCCTGCGCGAGCGCCCGCAGCTGCGGTGGGGCGTCGGCTGCGCCCTGCTCGTCGCGCTCCTGCCGTGGCTCGGCGCGAAGTTCGTGCCCCCGACGGCGGTCGTCGCCCTCGCCGCGGCGCGCTGGCTGCGCCGGCGCCAGCGCGGCCTCGCGGGCCTGGTCGCGATCGAGATCGTCGTCTTCTCCGTCGTCCTCTACGTCACGATCAACGACCGCCTCTACGGCGGCCCGTTCCCCGCGGCCGAGCTCGACGAACCCGGCCCGACGGGGACCAGCGGCGTGCTCGACCACCTCGCGCGCGCGCCGCGCCTGCTCGGGCTGTGGATCGACCGCGACGTCGGGCTGCTGCGCTGGGCGCCGTTCGCCGCGCTGTGCCTCGTCGCGCTGTGGCTGCTCGTCCGCTCGCGCCGCGAGCGCCTGGCGATGGCCCTCTCCCACCAGGTCGACGTCGAGGTCAGCGCCGGGTTCCTCGCCGCGCTCTGCGCCGCCACCGTCGCGTTCGCCGTGTTCCTCGCGCCGGTGATCAGCGGACCGTGGTTCCCCGGCCACGAGCTCGTCTGCGTGCTCCCCGCCGGCGGCGCGCTCGCCGCCCTCGGCCTGCGGCGCCTCCCGCGGGCGGGACGTGCCCTCGCGGCGCTGACGATGCTGGCGAGCGTGTGGGTCCTCGTCGTCGCGCGGGTGGACGACGGCGCCGCGCTCGCGCCGCCGCGCGGGCCGCTGCCCTGGCTCGGCGCCGAGGGCGGCCTGCCGCGCCTGCGGTGACGCGGGCGCTCAGCCGCCCGTCAGGCGCTCGTAGACGTCGACCGTCTCGCGCGCGATCGCCGGCCAGCTGAAGCGCTCCACGGCGCGCCGGCGACCGGCCTTGCCCATCCGCCCGGCGCGGGCGGGATCGGCGAGCAGCGAGTTGACCGCCGCCGCGAAGTCGGCCGCGAAGCGCTCGGGATCGCGCGGCTCCTGCGTCCCGTCGTTCACCGCCTCGAAGGGCACGAGCAGCCCGGTGTGGCCGTCCTCGACGACCTCGACGATCCCGCCCACCGCACTCGCCACGACCGCGGTCTCGCACGCCATCGCCTCGAGGTTCACGATCCCCAGCGGCTCGTAGATCGACGGGCACACGAACACGGTCGCGTGGCTGAGGAGCTGGATCACGTCGGGCTTGGGCAGCATCTCGCGGACCCAGACCACGTTGCCGCGCTCGGCCTGGACGCGCTCGACCAGCGCGCTCACCTCGGCGGCGATCTCGGGCGTGTCCGGCGCGCCCGCGCACAACACGAGCTGGGCCTCGGGGTCCATCCGGAGAGCCGCGCGCAGGAGGTGCGGCACGCCCTTCTGCCGGGTGATGCGCCCGACGAAGACGACGGACGGGCGCGCCGGGTCGACGCCGTTGCGCTCGAGCGCGTCGGTGCTCGGATCGGGCCGGTACTCGCCGGTGTCGACGCCGTTGTAGATGACCTGCACGCGCTCGGGGTCGATGGCGGGGTAGCACGCGAGGACGTCGCGGCGCATGCCCTGCGAGACGGCGATCACCGCGTCGGCGGCCTCGAGCCCGATGCGCTCGCAGAAGCTCGACACCGCGTAGCCGCCGCCCAGCTGCTCGGCCTTCCACGGCCGCAGCGGCTCGAGGCTGTGGACGGTCGCGACGTGCGGCACGTCGTGCACGAGCTTGCCGAGGTGGCCGCCGAGGTTGGCGTACCACGTGTGGGAGTGCAGGACGTCGGCGCCCTCCACCCCGGCCGCCATCGCCAGGTCGATCGACGTCGCGCGCAGCGCGGCGAGGTGCGGCGCCTCGCCGGCCAGGGCGTCCCACGGCCGGTAGGCGTGCACGGGCGGGCTCGCGCCGTCGCGCTCGGCGCCCCACGCGTGCACCGTCACGTCGGTCAGCTTCGCCAGCTCGCGGGCGAGGTACTCGACGTGCACGCCCGCGCCGCCGTAGACCTCCGGCGGGTACTCGCGGGTGAGCAGCGCGACGTTCATGCCTCGACGACCGCGCCCTTGCCCACGACGGCGACGCCGCCGGAGGAGACCGCGAAGCGCTCGCGGTCGCGCTCGGCGTCGACGCCCACCGTCGCGCCGGGCTTGATGCACACGTTCTTGTCGATGATCGCGCGGCGCACGACCGCGTCGCGACCGACGTTGACGTCGTGCATGAGGATCGCGTCCTCGACCTCGGCGTAGGAGTGCAGGTGCACGCCGGGCGAGAGCACGGAGCGGCGCGCCGTCGCCCCGGAGATGACGACGCCCGCGCACACCATCGAGTCCAGCGACTGCCCGCGACGGCCGTCCTCGTCGAAGACGAACTTCGCCGGCGGGAGCGGCGCGGGCATCGTCAGGATCGGCCACTCGTAGTTGTAGAGGTTGAAGATCGGGTGGACCGAGATGAGGTCCATGTGCGCGTCGAAGTACGCGTCGAGCGTCCCGACGTCGCGCCAGTAGCCGCGGTCGCGCGGGGTCGCGCCGGGGACCTCGTTGGCCGCGAAGTCGTAGACGGCGGCGTCGCCGCGCTCCACCATCATCGGGATGATGTCGCCGCCGAGGTCGTGCTTGGACGACTCGTCGGCCGCGTCCGTGGTGACGGCCTCGATCAGCGCGTCGGCCGTGAAGACGTAGTTGCCCATCGAGGCGAAGACCTCGCGGGGCGAGTCGGGCAGCCCGACCGGGTCCTTCGGCTTCTCGCGGAACGCCGCGATGCGCCGCCCGTCAGGCGCCGTCTCGATGACGCCGAACTGGTCGGCCTGCTCGATCGGCGTCCGGATCCCGGCGACCGTGACGCCCGCGCCCGACGCGATGTGCTGCTCGACCATCTGGCCCGGGTCCATCCGGTAGATGTGGTCGGCGCCGAAGACGATGATGTGCTCCGGGCGCTCGTCGTGGAGGAGGTTGAGGTTCTGGTAGATCGCGTCGGCCGAGCCGGCGAACCAGCGCGGCCCGCGCCGCATCTGCGCCGGGACCGGCGTGACGTAGTTGCCCAGCAGCGGCGAAAGCGCCCACGTCTGCGCGAGGTGGCGGTCGAGGCTGTGGCTCTTGTACTGCGTGAGGACGACGATCTTGCGCAGCCCGCCGTTCACCAGGTTCGAGAGCGCGAAGTCGATCAGGCGGTAGTTCCCGCCGAAGGGGACCGCGGGCTTGGCGCGGTCGAGCGTGAGCGGCGCGAGCCGCTTGCCCTCGCCACCGGCGAGGACGATGCCGAACACCCGGGGGGAGGCCACGGGCTGCAACCTACCCCGCCCCCGGGCCGGGAAGTCAACCTGGGAGCAGAATCCCGCGCCGCGCGCTCAGGTGGCCGCGGCGGCCTCGCCCGCGTCGAAGCGCTCGAGGATCTCCGACGCGGCGCTCGCCGGGTCGAGCCGCCGGGCCACGACCTCGTCCAGGAGCGCGGCGAATCGGTCGTCCTCGCGCAGCGCCTCCTCGAGGCGCGCGCGCAGGCGGAACGTGCAGATCCCGATCACCTCGCTGCGCAGGTTGCGCCGCCGCCGCTCCGACAGCGTCCCCTCCGCCTCGATGTGCGCGCGGTGGGCGTCGAGCTTCTCCACGAGGTCGGCGACGCCCTCGCCGCGCGACGCCTCGGTCTTGACGATCGGCACGCGCCAGCCGCCCTCCACGGTCGGCGCGAGCGACAGCACGCCGCGGATCTCGCGCACCATCGTGTCGGTGAGCGGGTGGTCGGCCTTGTTCACGACGATGATGTCGGGGATCTCCATGATGCCCGCCTTGAGCGCCTGGATGGAGTCGCCCGAGCCGGGCATCAGGACGAGGACGACCGTGTCGGCGTGGTCGATGATGTCGACCTCGGCCTGCCCGACGCCGACGGTCTCGAGGAACACGTCGTCCTTGCCGGCGGCGTCCATGAGGAGCGCCGCCTGCAGGGCGCCCTCCGACAGGCCGCCGAGCGCGCCGCGATTGGCCATCGAGCGGATGAAGACGCCGGGGTCCAGGAAGTGCTCGGTCAGGCGGATGCGATCGCCGAGCAGCGCGCCCTGGGTGAACGGCGAGCTCGGGTCGATCGACAGCACGGCGACGTTGCGATCGGCCTCGCGTCGGAGTCTCGTCAGCGCGCCGATGAGCGTCGACTTGCCGGACCCCGGCGCGCCGGTGAGCCCGATGATCGCCGCGTGCCCGGTGCGCGGGTAGATCTCGCGGACGAGCTCCCACCCGGCCGGATCGTTGGACTCGACGAGCGTGATGGCGCGCGCCAGCGCCCGCTTGTCGCCGTCGAGGAGCCGTTCGGCCAGGGAGGGGTCCGCCATCGCGGAGGCAGACTACATTTGGTCCGGTGGACTCGGTCCTGACCCCACCGGCGGCCCGCGAGGTCGCACCGGCCGTTCGCGGGGCACCCCCGCCGCGCCGCGGCGGCCCGCTCGCGCTGCTGCGCTTCCTGCGCGACCACGAGATGCTGACGTGGGGCTACGCACGGCTGCTCGCGCGCCTGGCATGGCTCAAGCTGCGCTTCCGCGGGCGCCTGCAGACCGACGGGATCGCGTTCATCGGCCCCGGGGTGCGCTTCGAGATCGGCCCCGACGCCGTCGTGCACCTCGGGCGCTGGTCGTGGATCGGCCACGGCTCCAAGATCCGCGCGCACGAGGGCGAGGTCCGGATCGGCGCGAAGACGGTGCTCGGGCAGGAGTGCACGATCTCGGCGTTCCAGCACGTCTCGATCGGGCGCGAGTGCATCGTGGCCGACCGCGTGATGCTCATCGACTTCGACCATGGCGTCGTCGAGGTCGAGCGCCCGGTCCGCGAGCAGGGCATCTACAAGCGCGACGTCCGGATCGGCCACAACGTGTGGGTCGGCTACGGCGCGTCCTTCCTGCGCGGCGTGACGGTCGGCGACAACAGCGTCGTCGGCACGTACGCCGTGGTCACGCACGACGTGCCGGACAACGCCGTCGTCGCGGGCGTGCCGGCGCGCGTGCTGCGGATGCGCAAGGCGCCGCGGACCCTTCGCTGGACGTGACCGACCAGCTCAGCCTCGACGTGGACCCCACCGTGACCATCACGGTGTGCGAGCGACGCGACGGCGAGGAGCGCGAGCTGCGGATCGGGCCGCTGCCCGAGCCCGACGCCCGCGCGCTCGCCGCGTTCCTGCTCAACCGCCGCGACGCCCCCGACGCCGACGGCCCGTGGCGGCTGCCCGTCGCCGGCGGCGTGCGCATCGTGCAGTTCGACCGCTGACGACCCGGCAGGCCCGGCGTCCACGGGATGACGACCGTGGCGGGCGGCTCAGGCCGCGTGGAGGCGCGCCAGCGCCATGGCGAGCATGACCGCGCGCAGGCCCCACATGATCAGGTTGACCCCGACGAGCAGGCCGATCGCCCACGCCGCCGAGCTCGGCAGGCTCACGGCGATCAGCAGGCCGAGCACGAGCGAGACGCCGCCGTGGAACGCCATCAGCCCCACGCCGGGCAGGCCGCGGGCGCGCCAGGCCGCGAGCAGCTCGAGGGCGCCGATCCCGAAGAACCACACCGCGAGCAGGACCGTCAGCGTGATCGCCCCGCTGAGCGGGAGGATCAGCAGGTAGAGCCCCACCGCGAGCGTCAGCACCGCGTTCAGGACCCGCATCGCCATGCGGTCGCGCGAGTGGCGCGAGAACGCGTGGATGCCCATGAGGGCGCCGGCGAAGACGAGAAGCCAGCCGAGGAACACGGACATGGCGACCGACGCCGCGGCCGGGACGACGATCGCCGCCACGCCGGCGAGCACGGACAGGACGCCGGTGACCGCGAGCAGGGTCCGGGCACGACGCAGATCGCGGTCCGAGAGCCCGAGCATGCTGAGCCAGCCCTCGCCCGTCACCCTGGCCCGCGGCGATCCCGTCGTGCCGATGCGGTCACTCCAGTGGCCAGCCATGCGCGTCCTCTCGTCGGTGATGCCGTGGCCGAACTCTCAATAGGACGAAGTGGGGACGCGCCAATCGCGGTGGGGCCCGGGTGGCCCGCCGCGCCGCGCGCGCGGCGCCCGCTCAGCCGTTCTCGGCGAGCTGGCGGCGCAGGCGCGCGCGCAGCTCGGCGAAGCGCACGCGCTCATATGCGACGAGCGCCACGAGCATCGCGGCGAGCGCTCCGAGCGTGGCGAGCGCGGGCACGGCGACCGCGGCCGGCAGGAGCGCCACGCAGGCGGCCGCGACCAGCAGTCGCTGGACGCTGAGGCGGTGCACGTTGCGCAGGCGGAACGCGACGTGGGCGACCAGGTACACCGCCGTGCCGCCGAGGAGCGCCGCCGCGGGGACGACGTCGAGGGGGTCGCCGACGTGCTCGAGCGTCTTCTTGAAGCCGAGCGCCACCAGCACGATCCCGGCGACCATCGGCAGGTGCAGGTAGGAGAACGAGTCGCGCGCGACGTCGTTGCGCTCGCGGCCCTCGTGGGCGTTCTCGAGCCGGCGGGCGGCGACCAGGGCGACGACGTCGAAGTACAGCCACCACAGCATCGCCGTCACGAGCGTGCCGATCACCGCCCCGACGGCGACGCCGGCGTCCACGCCGTGCTGGGCCCCGACCCCGATCGCGACGATCGACTCGCCGAGCGCGATGAGCACGATGAGGCCATGGCGCTCGGCGAAGTGGCGCGGCACGAGCTTCCACCCGTCGGCGCCGAAGAAGAACGGGCCCGCCATGTCGAGGGCGAGGGCGAGCGCCCACAGCGCGCCCTGCGGCGCGCCGTCGGTGAACGCCGCGGCGACGAGCAGGCCGGTCCCGATGGCGGTGCTGACGGCGAGGCCGGCGACGGACTGGCGCAGCGGCGGATCGTCGCGGCTGGCGAGCAGGAACAGCACGATGTGCGCGCCGCGGACGAAGGCGTAGGCGCCGGCGAACAGCCCGGCCGACCCGCCGAACGCGCCCGGCACGCACAGCGCGGCGACCAGGAGGGCGGCCATCGCCGCGAACATCGTGACCCGGACGACGCCCTCCTCCGGGTCCACCACGCTCGTCAGCCACGCGTAGCCCACCCACGACCACCACAGCACCCCGAGGACGATCAGCCCGCGGGCGATCCCCGTCCAGGTGGGGTCGGCGGCCATCAGCGCCGTGCACTGGGTGATCGCCAGGACGAAGACGAGGTCGAAGAACAGCTCGAGCGGCGTGACGCGCTCCACGTCGCCGCGCAGCGTGGCGGCGAGGCGCGGCGTCCCGGCCGGGGCGGTCGTGGTCACGCGTCCCATCTTCTCGGCCCGCGGCACCGTCGCCAAGGCCGGGCCCGCGAACCGTCCCCCGAGACGCCCGCCATGCGCGAAGAGGAGCGGGTAACGCCGCTCGAGCTGTTCTTCGACCTCGTCTTCGTCCTCGCCCTCACGCAGTGCACCGCACTGATGGCT